>CAYNNP010000126.1:0-18855 GCA_964398215.1 uncultured Pirellulaceae bacterium
TGAAGTCCTTCGGACTTAGTTTCACGCCGCAAAAATCGAAAACGTTGCGGTCAAATGTCAAGCTGTTCGTCGATGCGTTTCGGATATCAAGGGTTGGTCATTAGCGATATGGTCAGCGTGACTGGACAAAACGGCCAAGCCGCCAGCTCCGAAACGTTCGCCTATCATGGCATATTCGCTGGCCTGGAACTGCGCCGCTGATAGGTCGCGGCGCGCGTAATACATCAGGCACAGGCTAGATTCGTTAGCCTGTGTTTTTTTGGTAGATGGCTGTTAGCAAAGATTCTGTGTCTTTGAATTTTTTGCCTGTCGCAATCGCTTCGTCGATCAGCTTGCGTGCGTCGGCTTCGGAGTGGCCAAGCGTGATTAATGCATCGAACGTCTCCGAGACGACTTGGGTGCCAACGTCAGCTGAATCTGCGACACCTTCGCGGTCCACCATCAATGCGAATCGAGGCATTTTGCGGCGGAGTTTGGCGATGATTTTTTCGGCTGTCGCAGGACCAATGCCTGGCAAGGCAGACAAACCCTTGGCGTCTTGTTGCTCGATCGTGACCGCAAGTTCTTTGACGGGTTTCACCATCGCGCGCAGCGCTTTCTTGACGCCAACACCATCGACACTGCAAAACAAGTCAAAGAACTGTCGCTCTGGCTCCGTTTGGAATCCGATCAATCGCGGATTCATTCTTCCACCTTGCGCATTGCCGTCGATGTAGTACAGAGTATGCAGCTGGATTTTTTCGCCGACTTTGCTTTGCAGTTGTCGCCGAGTGTAATCTGCCACCAGGACTTCGTACTCGAATGGTTCTGAATGAATGGCAACCGCAGTTTCAGATACTTTCGAGAGCTTGCCAAAGATGGTGATGATCATGATGTCCGGTCCGTCGGTGATAAAAGAGAGAGAGCGCGCGTGCGCGAAGGGTCTACATTTTCCCCAGTGGGCTCTCGTTGCCAAGGTGGTATCCGCAAAGTGCAATCGCCAGTGCGTCAGCGACGTCGGAAGGTTCTGGAATGCTTTCCAAACCAAGTTGAATCTTGACTGCGAGTTGAATTTGGCTTTTGGGTGCACGGCCGTTGCCAGTCATGACTTTCTTGACCCGCGTGGGTTCAAAGTGGCTGATGGAGATGCCTGCGTTGTGTGCAGCCAACGCGATTACACCTCGTGCGTGTCCCATTAGGATCGCAGTGCGTGGTCGTTCGTAATGAGAAAACAGCTGTTCCAAAGCCATTAGCGCCGGTTTGTGATCGGCAATGACTTCGCTAATGCCCTCGTGGATTTCACCCAGCCGAGTCTGCAATGGATCCTTGGGTCGGCTGCGAACAATTCCCGCTTCACAAAGCGTGAAGCGGCCTAGCTGGTCGACATCGATCACACCGTAGCCAGTGGTGTTGAGACCTGGGTCGACGCCGATAATCCGGGTTACCTTTGGGTCGCCAGATTGGCTCACGAACTACGTTCCCAGCTAGTGCCTTCTTTCTTATCCAGCAAAGCGACACCTAAATCGGCCAATCGATTGCGGATCGCGTCGCCCGTCTCATAGTCCTTGCGTTCGCGTGCTTCTTTGCGAAGGTTGATCAGCAAATGCACGACTTGGTCCAGTAGTTCGGCATCGCCTTCGTCACCGCCAGCCGCTGCAATCGGTTTGGCGAACAAGCCCAGCACGCCAGCGAGTTCTCGTAGGACCGTTGCTGCGTGAACGAGTTCCTCGAATCCATCTGCGGTTGGATCGGCATTCGGCCCCAAGGCTTTGGCGTCGATATGACGATTCAACAATCGGATGCTATCGAACAAAACGCTGATCGCTGATCCGGTATTGAAATCGTCATCCATGGCCGCCAAGAACTTTTGCCGTTGCCCGTGGATCTGTGACTTCAATGAATTCTTGTCGGCACCAGGATCAAAGTCGCCGTTGCTGCGAGTGGTCGCTGGCACAAGGCGGTAGAACAGTGGTCTTGGATCGTCCTTATCTTTGACCAGAGCTGTGATTTCGTTGAAGCGATCGATCAATCGGTAGAAAGCTTCCAGCGAAGTACCAGCTTCTTCAAGTTCATCGTCTCCGAAGACATTCGTTGAGCGGTATTGTGTTCGCAGCAAAAAGAATCGCAATCGTTCGCCAGTATGGTGGCGGATCAAATCAGCAAGTCCACCAGCTCCTTTGCTACGACTGATTTTGCCGGCAGCTGCTTCTTCGACAGACTCTTCCGCGTCAGATTCGCGATCGCTTTTGCCGCCCACCTTTCCTTTTTTGCCGGCCTTCATTAGGCCGTTGTGCACCCAGTACTTGACCATGGGAGCATCGTGACAGCAGCCGCTTTGTGCCAGTTCATTTTCGTGGTGAGGAAACAACAGATCCAAACCACCGCCATGAATATCGAATGTCTGTCCTAGAATCTTGTGGCTCATTGCCGAGCACTCGATGTGCCATCCAGGTCGTCCTTTGCCCCATGGGCTTTCCCAAGAAATCTCGCCGTCTTTGGCGCTCTTCCAAAGTGCAAAGTCACCAGGCGAACGTTTCTTTGCCGCCGCCTCGCCGCCTTCGCCCTGTTGTGACTCCAGCGATCGGTTGCTGAGTTGTCCATATTTGGGATCTTTGGCAATGTCAAAGAACACGTCGCCATCGACCGCGTAGGCAATGTCCTTGGCTTCCAGATCTTGGATGAACTGAATGATGTCATCCATGTGGTCGGTAGCGCGCGGCATGTAGTTGATCTGATTGACACCCAGTTCTTTCAGATTCGCCATGTAATCAGCGGTCATCTCTGTCGCGATTTGGCTAACCGCGATTCCACGTTCGCGGCTCTTGTGAATCAATTTGTCATCGACATCCGTGATATTCACCACCCAAGTCACATCGTAGCCACTGTAGGTCAGGTAGCGTTTGATGGTGTCAAAAATCACGGGGCCAACCATGTGCCCAATGTGCGACTCCGCGTAAACAGTTGGGCCGCAAAGGTAGATCCCAACCTGAGGAGAATTCACTGGCTGGAATGGCTCCTTTTGCTTAGTCAATGTATTGTAAATACGGATTTCAGTGCTGGGTTTGCTCACGGCTGATTGACGTTTGGGGGCTGTCACAGTGCTCATGACGATTCACATGAGGAGTATGGGTTGGGTTTTTACAGTCGGTATTATAGGGCGAACGCCAACTTCTTGAGAGACCGATTGCCAGCTATGATTTGGGGGCGATATTTCCCCACAGATTTGTGAGTTGCGATGAAATTGCGATCTAGTTGCCTCGTCATGGCCTTGGCTTTTTTGATTCCGCAGCTTACCGCTACGGACGCCGCCGAGTGGTTTGTACCGCTGGGTGGCAATGCATTCCACACAAGTCCTGCCCCAGGTGGGCAAGGGTTTCAGCGTGATGGCGCGATCAAGTGGAGCCAACCAAATAGCGTTTACTCGGCCTACTTTCATGTTGATCGGCAAGCGGATTTGCTGTTGAAGCTTGGCGCAAACGGCTCCGCCGGAAAGTCATCCATCAGAGTGACCGTCGGCGGTTCGTCTTTCAACGTCGCAATCCACGGCCAAGAGAAACAGATCTACGAGATTGGCAAGGTATCTGCACCAGTCGGCTATGTGCGAGTCGATTTCCAAGGCATTGATCGAACGGCAGACTTCTATGCTGGCATTCGCACGCTGATCGTGGAGTCGGCAACCGAGGGTTTGAAGATCGACTACGTAAAGAGCGACAAAGGCAATATGTTTTACTGGGGCCGCCGCGGTCCATCAGTCCACCTTCGCTATTCGGTGCCCAACGGCAAGCAAATCAAACACGCTTATAGCGAGCTGACGATTCCGGTAGGTCAAGATCCGGTGGGTTCGTATTTTATGGCCAACGGTTTTGGCGAAGGTTACTTTGGGATCCAGGTCAACGGACCCAAAGAACGCCGTGTGCTGTTTTCAGTTTGGAGCCCATTCAAAACTGACAATCCGAGTGACATCCCAAAGGACCAGCGGATCGAAGCACTTGCCCGAGGCCCCGACGTGCACATTGGAAAATTTGGCAACGAGGGTTCCGGTGGGCAAAGCCGCTTGGTCTACCCGTGGGTCGCTGGCAAGACGTATCGTTTTCTGACGGAAGTCGAACCAGACGGAAACGGAAGCACCATTTACACGTCTTGGTTTGGCGACAAAGCGGCGAATGAATGGCGTCTGATCGCGAGCTTTCGTCGACCCAAGACGGAAACACACTTGCGCGGCTTTCATTCTTTCCTAGAGAATTTTTCGCCAAGCCATGGGCATATTCAGCGACGTGTTGATCTTGGCAACATCTGGGTCCGAGACCAACAGCAGCAGTGGCACGAGTGTACACAGGCACGTTTTTCTGTTGACGCAACGGGTGCTGGTCGTCATCGCTTGGACTTTGCCGGCGGCAGCGACGGCGAAAACTTCTTCATGCGCAATTGCGGATTCTTTCGTGGCACGGTGTCGCCAGGTAGTTCGTTCACACGAAAATCGACCTTAGGCAAACCGCCCAAGATCGATTTCGATGAATTGCAACGCAAGTAGCGTGGATCACATGGCTAGAACTGCAAACGTTGGCAGCTAGTGGTTGCCCGCGATGGTTACTTCCACGGACCGCGTACGTAGTAGTAGCCGAACTGGTCAGTGTGACTTGGCCAATTTGGTGTTGGGCGAAACGCACCACGTCCAGCAGCGCCAGGGCTTGTAGCTGCTCGGCCATACTGATGATAAACAGGGTACATCAAGTTTTGGCTCACGCCCCACGAATACGTTTGGCGTGTTGACACTGTTGGTGGAACGACAAGGGCCAACGGCTGCGCGTACTGCTGTGCGTAGTAGCCTCCGTGCCAAGGTCGGCTCATCGAATAGTTGTAAGCCCAAACCTGCCTCATACCCATTGGGTCGCCAGCTTTTGCTTCGTGCGTTGCAGTAAAAGCCAACGCCGCCATCGCGACACCAAGAATAACTCGTCGAATCATTGTTTAAACCGAATAGTAAGGGTTGGTGAAATTTCGTCGCCAACTTTGCGTTCAATATGAACCAGCGTTATCGAGGCAGACGGATCTTGTTCCAGTAAAAGTTGCTGATTGCCTGACGCACTGGTGGGCTGTAGTAAACAGCTCGTGTGCGGTTCGTTCCCCGTCCATTGTCATAGTAGTTGTGGTACCGGTCTTTGTGGTGATACAAATAGTGGTGGGGGTAAAACGGCTGGTACGTGTTGTATGTATGTCCAACAAAGGGTGGAACCGGCAACGGCGAAATGTACATCTGAGCGTTGGCTCGGTTGTTGCCCTGCGTGTAGTAGTTGTAGAACAGGTCTGACTGGCCGAAGCCTCGTCGTGCTTGTCCGCCACCGCCAACAACGAACCCTTCGCCTTCGTGGACGACATCGCCGCTGTCTTGGATCGCAACGCCAGCATCGCTTGCGGCCATATCGCCGACATAGCTGTTTGACGTTGATGGAATCGAAGCGGTATCGCTCAAGACTTCCATGTTGATGATAGACTCGCCATAGTCTTGCGCGTCAGCAGAATTGGCAATGAGTGCCAACGAAAACGTGGCGACGATTGCGAAAAGATGTTTTGTGATTGAAGTATTCATACGGTTCCTCCAGAACCTTTCCCAGCATCATTGTCCATAACTAGCTTTGTTAGCGAACGCAAAGGTTCGCTTATCGCGAGATAGCCTTCGCGATATCTCTTGTATTCGGAACAGCAACGATGGCTCACGCTGTTTTCGCAAAATGCTGTTGTGACCGGACTCACCCCAGCCAGCGGATTGATAGGGGCAACCGGAATAGTCGTTATGAACGTCAGCAGATTCGGAGGGGGCACCAGTGTGCCGCTGGGTCGTCCAAGGAATCACAATGTGCTTCTTTGCCGATATTGACCGGATTCCGCTGCGATCGATGGTGTGATTGGACGATATTTTGGTCTCTGAGAAACGATCCGAAGCTCTGATTCGACCACAGCACTAGCGTGATCGGTACAAGTTTCCTAGTTTTACTAACCAGAGCCGTTCAACGTTTTGTTGAAAACACTGCATAACGCCCACTTATTGCTGAAAAGGACCTTCCGGAGTGGCAAAGAAACGCCGACCAACGAAAGCTTCATCCAGTCGCACCAAAAAAACTCCTCGCAAAAAGGCGAAGTCAGGCAAGCAAGCTGGGTCGCTGTTTGATGCGGTCGACGAAGCCATGCAAAACGGTGTCTCGCTCCGCCAGGCGGCTCAAGAACGCTATCTGAATTATTCACTTTCGGTAATCACAAGCCGTGCTTTGCCAGACGTCCGCGATGGATTGAAACCGGTCCAGCGGCGAATCTTGTTCACCATGAATCAGCAAGGTTTGACCGCGACCGCAAAGCATCGCAAGTGCGCCAAGGTCGTCGGCGACGTGATGGGTAACTACCACCCCCACGGTGATAGTTCGATTTACGAAGCTCTAGTTCGGATGGCTCAACCGTTTTCGCTACGGATGCCGTTGATCGATGGCAGCGGCAACTTTGGTAGCGTCGATGGTGACAACGCCGCGGCGATGCGATACACCGAGTGCCGGATGACACCGGCGGCAAATGAAATTCTGCGGGACCTAGCAACGCGCACCGTTGCCTTCAAAGCCAACTATGACGGCAGTCGTGAAGAGCCTGTGGTTTTGCCCAGCCGGATTCCCAATCTGTTGGTCAATGGCGCGACAGGAATCGCTGTTGGTATGGCGACGAACATGCCGCCGCATAACTTGAAAGAAGTTTGCAATGCACTTTTGAAACTTCTAAAGAATCCTGAGATCAAGGACTACCAACTGGTTGCTGAGGATGCCGTTCGAGGCCCTGATTTTCCAACCGGTGGCCATATCACAAACACAAAGGACGAACTGCGCGAGATCTATCGCATCGGACAAGGCACGATCAAGCTTCGTGGTACCGCCAAAGTTGTTGCTCAAGGACGAGGGGCGAGAGTTTTGCAAATGACATCGATCCCGTTTGGTGTCAACAAGGCCGCGATGGTCGAACGAATCAATGAACTTGTTCTGGCCGGTAAGTTTCCGCTTATCGTTGAAGCACGAGACCTTTCCACCGAAGAACTTCGCGTTGACCTTCAACTGAAGAAAGATGCGGACGAAAACAAAGTCCTTGCGTTTTTATACAAACACACTGACTTTCAGAAGAATTTCAACGTCAACATGACGTGCTTGGTGCCGACTGAAAACCCAGAGGTTGGTGCCCCCAATCGCTTGGGCCTGAAGGAAATTTTGTGGCACTTTCTGCACTTTCGATTGGAAGTTCTGACCAAGCGTCTGGAAAACGAATTGGCCGCTCTGGAGCGCCGGATTCATATCCTGGAAGGCTTTGCGATGGTCTTCGACGCGCTGGATGTGATCATTCGCATCATCCGGAAAAGCGATGGCAAAGCGGACGCCGCCGAAAAGATCATGAAGCGTTTTCCACCCAAGAAGGGAATCGGTGGGCTGGACGCCGAGCAAACTGATGCGATCTTGGAACTGAAGCTTTATCGTCTGGCTCGCTTAGAAATCAATGTGATCTTGAATGAGCTGAAAGACAAAAAGAAACGAGCACGCGAGATCAGAAAGTTGCTGGCCGATGACGCGGAAGACTACAGCCAGTCGGGTCGCTGGAAAATCATCCGTAGTGAAATCGAAAGCATCATCACGGAATACGGCAAAGATAAAACCAACAAGCGACAAACGGCGATCATCGCGGTCGAAGAAGAACCCGAATACAACGCGGAAGATTTTATCCTGGCAGAGAACTGCCACATCCTGATCACTCGCGATGGCTGGGTGAAACGCCAGAAGCTAATTGCGGATCCCAGCAAAAGCCGGGTGCGTCAAGGCGACAGTGTGTTGGCATGCGTTGCCGGCAGCACGCGCGAGACGATTGGTTTCTTTTCCGCCAAGGGAGTCTGTTATACAGCGCGAATGGTCGACATCCCCGCTTCGACCGGCTTTGGTGATCCAGTCCAGAAACTGTTCAAAATGAAAGATGGCGACAAGATCGTCGCTGCGATGTCGTTTGATCCACGCGTGCTGGGTGGCGAGATTCGCGAAGATCCCAAAAACCCAGATCTGTGCCCAGAACTGCATGCCTTTGCAGCGTCAAGCAACGGCTTCGCGCTGCGGTTTGGCCTGGAAGCCTTTGTCGAACCGTCGACGCGTAGTGGTCGAAAATATGCTCGCGTAACTGGTGACGCAGCGATCATTGATGTGGCCGCAATCACGGGCAGCGAAACGATTCTTGCGATTTCTAAAAACTGCCGCGCGATGATCTGCGAAATCGAAGAGATCAATTACTTGTCGGGCGCCGGCAAGGGTGTCACGCTGATTCGGTTGGCCAAAGATGATCAGTTACTAGGATTCAAATGCAGTACGGGTGATCGCGATTTACTAACAGTGAAAACGAACCGTGGTGCAAAGAAAACCATTTCCACTACCAAGTACCGAGTGACTTCACGTGGTGGACGCGGAAACGAAATTCAAAAGAATGGCAAGATTTCAGAGATTGTTTTGCCACCAATCGAGCCACCCAAAACGTTCGACGACGACTGAGCCGGTGCTCTGGCAAACAACTTCCCGCGAAAGCGTCGGGCAGCGAAATTGAAATTCTCTCAGGCGAGAATGTGATGCCACCAACTGCAGCAACAGCATAACTTCAACTGACAAATGGCCAAAGCAAGTAAATCATACGGCGGCGACAAAATCCTGGTTCTGGAAGGACTGGATCCTGTTCGCAAACGCCCCGGCATGTACATCGGTGGTGTTGGGTCTCCGGGCCTGCATCACTTGATTTGGGAAATCGTAGACAACTCTGTTGATGAAGCGATGAATGGTCATGCGACCGAGATCGTCGTGACGCTTCACAAAGATGGACAGTCGGCGACCATTTCGGATAACGGCCGTGGAATTCCGGTTGACAAGCACCCGAAAACAAAGAAGTCGGCGTTGGAAACCGTACTGACGATCCTGCACGCTGGCGGTAAGTTCGAGGGCGAGAACTACAAGAACGCTGGCGGACTGCATGGCGTGGGCGCGTCTGTTGTTAATGCGCTTTCGAAAGAAATGACTGCGATCGTTCGTCGCGATGGTTCACAGTACAAAATGAGTTTCGCTCGGGGCAAACCAACTTCGAAGCTACAGAAACTCAAGGGTGCCGTGCGTGGTACCGGAACATCGATCAGTTTTTCGCCCGACCCAACCATCTTTCCAAGAATCGACTTTAATCCCGCGACGATCAAGGCTCGGTTGGAAACAGCCAGCTTTTTGCATCGCGGGCTAAAAGTGACTTACGTTGATGAAGTCAATAAAACGAAAGACACTTTTCTGCACGAAGAAGGGATCGTCGACTACTTGGCCGCGGTCATGAAAGAGCGAAAGGCTAACCCGATTCATGAAAAGCCGTTCACGCTGCGAGTGGACGAAGGGTCACGGCTGGAGTTGACTGTCAAATGGTCCGAATCGACTGACGAACATATTCGTTCCTACGCCAACGGGATCCCAACTGGCAATGGCGGGACACATGAAAACGGATTCAAAGCTGGATTGAACAAGGCTGTCCGAAACTACATTGACATGCATAGCTTGACGCCGCGTGGAGTCAAAATCACTCACGAAGATATCCGCGAGGGGTTGGTCGCGATCGTTTCGATCTTTGTTTCTGAACCGCACTTTCAAGGACAAACGAAAGAGCGTTTGAACAATACCGAAGTTCAGCCGTTCGTTGATACGACTGTTCGTCCAGCGATGGAACAGTGGATGAACAATAATCGCAGCACTGCCGATGCGATCATCGCTCGAATCATTGCTGCTGCGCGAGCTCGTGCTGCGTCTCGCGCTGCGTCGGCCGCCGTTTCCCGAAAAGGCGGAGCAAAACGTACTCTGTTGCCTGGCAAATTAAGTGACTGTCTGGCAAACGGTAAAGCGGACTCAGAGTTGTTCATCGTCGAAGGTGATTCAGCGGGCGGCAGTGCCAAGCAAGGTCGCGATCGGAATTACCAAGCCATTCTGCCATTGCGGGGAAAGGTGCTGAACACTGAAAGTGCGACGCTGAAAAAGATCATGGACAACAAAGAAATCCAGGACATGATCGCGTCGCTTGGTTGTGGTCTTGGCCCGGGAATGAATATTGGAAACCTACGGTACGACCGGATCATCCTGTTGGCCGATGCGGACTCGGATGGTCATCACATCACAACGTTGCTGTTAACGTTCTTTTATCGACACATGAAACCGCTGATTGATGGCGGCAAGTTATATATCGCGGTACCGCCGCTGTTTCGAATCGACATCGGCAAGGAAACCTACTGGGCCAAAGACGAGGCGCATCGCGAAGAGATTTTGGCAAAGAATGGGAGTCGGGCAAAACCAGAGATCACTCGATTCAAAGGTCTTGGTGAAATGATGCCAAAAGTGCTCTGGAACACGACATTGAATCCGGAGACACGAACACTTTTACGAGTCGAAATCGATGACCAACTGGAAACAGATCGTGTCATAAGCGATCTGATGGGACGCGACGCATCCGCCCGCTTCCGTTTCATCATGGAACGTGCCGGAGACGCTGAAAGCATCGATGTTTAACCGTTTTGACTGCCAGTTTATCTTGGCGCTGCGCTAACCAGTACAAAAGCGTTTACCAAAGCGCAACGGCAACACTCCGGCATTAACCTGCCGGCTAAGGGAGAATCCAGCGCAAGGCCACTGGGTTGAAGAATTCACTTGGTATCGCATGTCCATCCTTTGAAGGACTGGACCCTTGCCCCGATCACCGTTTGTGTCTACTGTTTCAAGAGTATTGCTGGTTATCCATCCAGCAATAACCGTTTTGGGCAAATGAGAGGCGTTCCGCTTTCAATCGAACGCAGTCCAAAACACAGGTGTTTTCGGCGAGTTGGAAACTCGTTTACACCCATCGAATTGCTGAATCTGATTTGGCTGTTCAATCGTCGGTACGATCACATTTTAGAATCGTATGGGCGGTGCCCCGCGTCCATGACGCATTCAATTCTGCGACTTTGCTTGTTGGTCCAGGGTTCTGTGAAGGTTGGTTTGCCATGTCTGTGATGTGGTCGGCAGCAATCACGCCCTCAGTCAACAGTTGGCTGAAACCTTTGTTGCACCGACGTGTCCAAAGGCACCCAAGTACCAATCCTTTTGCTGTTCGAACGGGAATGTTTCGCATCGAGCGATCCGTTTGCGCGGCTATTCTAAAAGAGCCTTCTCCCTTGACGACATTTGCCGACCTTGACCTAATCCAGCAGTTGCAAGATTCGATCGCTGATCAAAATTACGTTACCCCCACTCCCATCCAGGCGCGCACGATCGTGCCTGCAATCGAAGGTCGCGATGTGCTCGGGTGCGCGCAGACGGGAACTGGTAAAACGGCTGCGTTCTCGTTGCCGATTCTGAACCGCTTGGGACAAAAAAACCGCAAGGCAAAGCCAGGACAGCCATTCGTTTTGGTGTTGGCCCCAACTCGCGAACTAGCCATCCAAATTGACGATAGCCTGAAGACGTACGGTGCAAAACTGCGTCTCAGAACAGCGCTTGTTTATGGCGGTGTCGGACAAGGAAAGCAAGTCAATCAGCTTCGGCGCGGAGCTCACATTTTAGTGGCAACACCAGGTCGGTTGCTTGATTTGATGGAACAAGGTTACATCACGTTTGACTGTCTTGAAATGTTCGTCTTGGATGAAGCCGATCGCATGTTGGATATGGGCTTCTTGCCAGACTTGAAACGTATCATCCGTGAATTGCCTAAGAAACGTCAGTCCTTGTTTTTTTCGGCAACGGTGCCCGACAGCATTGTCGACTTGGCCAACAGCCTACTGCGCGATCCCGTTCGCGTTTCGCTGGCTCCCAAGCGTCCTGCCGTGGAAAAAATCGATCAACACTTGATGTTCGTTGGCCGAAGTCACAAGTCAGAGCTTTTGACGAAAGTGCTGAGTGATCCTGATGTCTACCGAGCCGTTGTTTTCACACGAACCAAGCGTGGGGCCGATGCCGTGGCGCGGCGTTTGGACAAGCAGGGGATTTCGTCCGTGGCGATCCATGGCAACAAATCGCAAAACGCTCGGCAGCGTGCGTTGACTGCCTTTCGCCGTAACAAGATTCAGGTCTTGGTGGCAACCGATGTCGCAGCTCGTGGAATTGACATTGATGGTGTGACGCACGTTGTGAACTACGACTTGCCAGACGAACCAGAGAGTTACGTGCATCGCATTGGGCGAACCGGCCGCGCGGGAGCTGATGGCGTGGCCATCGCGTTTTGTAGTGAAACAGAGCTGGGGACTTTGCGAGCCATCGAAAAATTCATGGGTGCCAGCGTTCCTGTTCACAAAGATTTTCCCATGACGGACGCACACCGAAGCGCAGACCCCAAGGCGCGATCGGCGGGTCGTGGCGGTGGAGGCAGAGGGCCCGGCAAGCGATCCAAGCCTGGCGGAACGTCAAAGTCGTCGAAGTCATATCGCTCCAAATCCAAACGC
Source organism: uncultured Pirellulaceae bacterium (assembly GCA_964398215.1). Classification (GTDB taxonomy): domain Bacteria; phylum Planctomycetota; class Planctomycetia; order Pirellulales; family Pirellulaceae; genus CAYNNP01. The sequence goes on from CAYNNP010000126.1 coordinate 12,464, forward strand.
TCCGGAACGGCAAGCGGCGAGTCTACGGAACGATCAGCTGGCGAAGGCAAAAAGAAACACAGCAAGCCGCGAAAGTATCGTGAAGATCGTGGTGACTTCAAACGAGGGCCTGGTACCAAAAAGAAACGCAAGGTCAAGGGATCGACATCCAATAACCGAACCGCGCCCAAGCCGATTGCAAAGAGCGGTAAAAAGGACGCGAAGAAGTCAAAGCCAGCATCTAACAATGGCAATGGTAAATCAAAATCAAGAAACCAGCCCTCAAGCAAACGGTAGCGTTCATTCGTAGCGAACGTCGTCAACGGTTTGTTGATTTACTGAGCCGCTGGCGCTAGCCACGGGCCTCGAAGGGTTGCGTTATCACCACGAGGCCTGCGGCTAGCGCCGGTCTGGTTGCGCTCGAAACCGGGGCTATCGCCCTGCGGCTAAAGGTTTCTGAATCATGAGTGCAAATGAGCCGATGGGCGATAGCCCCGGTTATTGACCGTCTGGTTGTGCTCGAAGCCGCGGCTAGCGCCAACGGCTCACAGAAATATGCAACGTCTTCAGGCGGAATCCGGCGGATTCGACCAAACCTGAGCTCTGGCGAGCCCAGCTACAGCCTGAATTCTGGTGAATCCTGCGACCCAGACATTGAAACTATTTGTAGTCAGTCTTGTCGATCCAAGTCAGGTGATCCCAATAGCCCGTGTCGTTGCTTTGCTTCGGCCCGTCGGTGGTCCGCCCGTCAAGAACGATCTTTGTAAGCTTGGTCTCTAATTTTTTGGCGATTTCCAAATTGTTGGCATAGACGTTTTTCTCTTCCTGTGGATCCGCGGCCAAGTTGTACAATTCACGTTTCAGATTTCGAAACGGCATGATCAGCTTCCATTGTCCGTCGGTGATTGCGAACCGACCTTGCACGCCATGGTTGATCAGCGGCAGTCGTTGGTGCTGGTAATCGGGATGCGAAAGGATTTTGGCAAAGCTATGGCTGTCTTCGGCATGCTTTACAGAGACCTTCGTTTCTGTGATTTCAGCGATCGTTGCCAGCAGGTCAATTTGCCCAACAAGCGCATCGCAAACACGTCCAGGCGACTTGATCCCTTGTGGCCAGCGGACCAAAAAGGGGACGCGATGACCACCTTCGTAGATATCTCGTTTCCCGCCTTTCCAACCGCCGCGACTATCGTGCTTGAATTCTTCAATGCGTTTCTTGTACGACTTCTCGGGACCGTTGTCACTGGTGAAAACAAGCAACGTATTTTGTTCCAGATTGGCGGTTTTCAAGAACTCCAGAATCTGCCCAACGCGATGGTCGGTTTCGATCATGAATTCACCGTATCCACCACAGTCACCCTGATTCCAAAATTCCTTTCGCGGGCAGACGGGATAGTGCGGCGAGGTCATCGGTAAATACAAACAGAACGGCTTTGTAGGATCTCGCTTTTCTTTCAACCACACGATGGCTTCATTGGTAAATCGTTCCAAGCACTCGTTGTCGACAAAATCCGGCGCAACTTCCATGCCCTTGGTTCCGATAGCGCGGCGGGTCGCTTCTGGTGATTCCTGGTACGGGGGCTTGATTCGGTAATCCACGTGCCGCTTGTTCGGTTTTTTGTTCGTGAACACTGTCGGAGGAACTTTAGCGAACCGTCCTTCGAACCACGCCAGGACCCCGTAGTTTAGCGATGCTGGCACGCCGAAAAAATAATCAAAGCCTTTATCAAGTGGCATGTCCTTCACCGGTTTAGTCCAATCTCTCGAACCGGGATCGCCTGGGAAATCCATCCCCAAATGCCATTTGCCGATCATGGCGGTTTGGTAGCCATTGTCTCGCAGCATCGAAGGAATGGTCGTTCGCCCGTCAGCAATCAAGCACCTGCCTTCTGCGCCCATGACACCTCTTTTGAGTCTCGTGCGCCAACAGTATCTGCCGGTCAGCAATCCGTATCTCGAAGGCGTGCAAACGGTGTCCGACGAATGAGCGTTGGTAAATCGAATTCCTTCGGCAGCGATGCGATCCAAGTTAGGCGTCTTGAATTTTGCGTCTGCATTCTGGCAACTCATGTCACCGAAACCTTGATCGTCGGTATAGATGACGATCACATTAGGCGTACTGGCAAGCGATTGCGATCGGATGCAACAAAGAACTGCAACAAAGATGGCGAGCACGTGAGAGGTTTTCATGTTGGTCATTCGATTTGTGGAGATTCAAACAAGCAAAAGTAGTTCACCTTATTGCCAGCTTGTAGTTCTCTTGCGCGGTTTGGTTGATTCAGTAAAAAACCGGAAGCCAATATGGCTCCCGGTTGTTGTTTTAACAATTGAGATTTTCTGCAGCCTAGACTTCCCAGCCCTTGCGATACTCACGTTGAACGAACTGATTGACTTCAGGCACGTTCGGGCTCATCAATTTCTCAGCGTCCCATTCGATCCGAGTACCTTCGCCAGCTCGCAACGCAAGGTTTCCGATTAGGATGGTTTCGGTCAGGCGGCCAGCATACCCAAAGTTCGACATCGTTCCTTCGTAGTCACCTTTGATAGTGTTAACGAACTCCCATTTTTGGCGTTGGTCACCACCGGCTTTATGAGGGATCCGCGGCAAGGTTTGCGCAGGCGGTTTGTAGTCAGAGAAATCTTCTTCTGGCAACAAGTAGTATTTTGCGCCGTAATCGTCTGGTGAAAATACGATTCCTTTGCTGCCAACGACAACGGCACCGCTGGTTTTTCGTCCGCCATCTTTCTGCGTCTGGATCCGTTTCTGGAAGGACTTAGGCAGTTTGCTAATCACATCATCGTTCGGCAGTTCGCCTCCGTCGTACCAGTAGAATTTGCAAGCTGGGAATTCTTCTCGCGCCGGAAACTCAAACATCAAAGCAGAGCTAGCGGGGAAGGTTTCGCCTTCGAATAGACCCGGATTTTTGACAGCTGTTACCGCCTTTGCATCAAACAACTTCAGTGCCATTACAGGCATGTTCGTTGTGTGGCAAGCCATGTCACCGAGGGCTCCCGTGCCGAAGTCAACCCAGCCACGCCAGTTAAAGGAATGGTAGACCCCTTTTTTGAAAGGACGCATGGGTGCAGGTCCAATCCAAGCATCCCAATTCAAGTTGTCTGGGACAGGATCTTCGCCAGCGGGACGGCCTTTGCCTTGAGGCCACACAGGTCGGTTTGACCAAATGTGAACTTCACTGACGTCTCCGACTGCGCCGCTGCGAATGACCTCAACGGCTTCGCGCAGTCCATTCTCGCTGGTGCCTTGGTTACCCATTTGAGTAACAACACCCATCTTTTCTGCCGTTTCGCGCATCATACGTGCTTCGCGGATCGACCATGTCAGTGGTTTTTGGCAATAGACATGCTTTTTCATTCGCATTGCGCGAATCGCGGCAGATGCGTGCGTGTGGTCAGGCGTGCTGACAGTAACGATGTCAACTTTGTCACCAAGCTTGTCAAGCATTTCGCGAAAGTCATTGAACTGCTCAGCGTCCTTGAACTCGCGACCTTTCTTTTTCAGCGTGTCACCATCAACATCACACAGGCCTACGATATTGACTCCTTGCTCGGCAATGTGGCTGGTATCGCTACCACCTTTACCACCGACACCGACACAAGCAGCGCTCAGGCTCTGTAAAGCAGATGTTTGTGCTTGCGAAATTGGGCTAGTTCCAGCCCAGTAGCCGACACCAGCTGTGAGTGCGGTCGACTGGCCAATGAATCGCCGTCGGGTCGTCTTTCGTGTCATAAGTATTCCTTGCAGGAAGAGTCTGAGTTGAGGCAGGTTACAGTAACTGGAGGTTACCAAAGAGTCCTACAAAATAGCAGCCAAGCCACAAAGAAACAACGATTTGAAGGTCGATTCACCACTCGCAGCACGAATTATCAACGTGTAACATGGAACCAAGGAACGGTTTTTCACCCCACCCGCACGTAAACGAATTCAAATGCAGCTGCTGAACCCAAAGCTCGCCGACATTTCCCGCTTTATTCCCATTTTTGCTTTGACGTTGATTGTGCCGCTTGTGGGCTGCGATAAAAAGATTGCCAAGAAAGAGAAAGCAAAACCAGCCGATTCAAAAAAAGCTGACACTGCTCAAACCGATTTAACTGACGATCCTGTGGCCATCATCGCTTTGCAGGAAGCTCGGTATGTTTTGACCAAAGACAAAAGCGGCACCGTCACGAAATTCTCGATCGCAACCGATAGCGGCTTGGGTGACAGCATCCAACATCTCGCTGGAATTCCAAACGTCGAAACAGCCGTTTTTAACGGACCGGGTTTGACTGACGATGGCCTTGAAGTTTTGACGTCGTTCAAAAAGCTGAAACGACTTGAACTGACCGACTCGGCGATCACAGACAAGACGCTTGCCACGGTTGGCAAGCTACCAAATCTGGAGGTGTTGCTTTTGCGACGTTGTGGTGTAACCGACGAAGGGCTTGGGCAGCTCGCAGGATTAAAAAAGCTGCGAGCGATCGATTTGCGAAACACAAACATCGCCGATGCTGGGGCTGCTCAGCTGGCCAAGATCAAGAGTCTTGCCGATATCCAACTTGAAAAATCAAAAATCACTGACAAGGGTATCGCTGAACTTGCTGGCCTGAAGCTCAAGTCTTTCAACGCGAATTACTGCACGTCGATTAGCAACACAACGCTACTGGATGTTTTTGCAAAGATGCCGAGCCTGGAACAAATCCAGCTGGACTACACCAAGATCGACGACGAAGGCATGCCTGCATTGGCCAAGCTGACGCGTCTGAAACGTTTGCGGATTCGTGGCACTGATGTGACCGGCCAAGGACTCAAGCACATTGCAAAGCTTGCGAACATGCAGCGATTGGAACTACGAGACACTTCCTTGGATGACGATGGTTTGGAAGTCATTTGTTCACTACCCAAAGTCAATTTTTTGGACATCAGTGAATGTCGGCTGGTTACCCCCGCTGGCTTGGCAAAAATTGGCAAGCTGAAAGGATTGAAAACACTGGGCCTTTGGGAAACCAAAACGAACGATGAATCGCTCAGCGCCTACGGTGAACTTACGCAGTTGGATGACTTGAATCTCAAGGCGACCGGCGTGACGGATGAATCCTTGGCCGTGATCCAAAAAATGACCAGCCTCAGAAAGCTGAACGCTGCTGGAACCCAACTAGGCGATGATAGCTTTCGAGCGTTTGGAAAAATGAAATCGTTGAAGTGGTTGAACGTTGCCAACACCAGTATCGGATTCGATGTCATCGATGAACTTGCTGAGTCACGTGACGATTTGGAAGTGATCGAATTCGAGAACTAATCAGACTCCCTTGAGACTGAAACTCTCATTGTGCACGCATGGGTGCACGGCAAATCAAATCGAAAAGATGTGCGGCAACTAGCACGCTTTCAAACGAAACATATTCGCTAATTGACAGGGGAACGAATCGTGATCATCTACGGTTCTAGAATGTACTTTAAGAGCAATACGGTAAAGACATTCGGCGAGTGTCAGTATTGTGGAACTTACGGCAAACAAACGAGCTATCAAGCGACGAAGTTTGGTCACATTTACTTCATTCCGCTGATCCCAATGGGCGGAAAGTCTCAGGTTTTGGACGAATGTCGTCGCTGCAGCATGGGCGCTCAGTTGCCCGCAAAAGAACTTGAGCCGCGAATGGCAGCCACTCGAGAGCAGTTCAAGTCTTGGATCATGCAGTTGCAGGAAGGCAACACGGAAATCACCTTGGATGGGATTGATGAACCCATCAGCGCAGGCGTGTTGATTGCTGGGATGCTACATGATTTGTACTGTTTGAGAGAAATCGACTCCATTGATTCGATCATGCAGATTCTATTGAACAACGGCATGCAGTACGACGCGCATATAGTCGAAGGCCATTGGAACGAAATGATGGGTGAATTGGCTGGCGCTCGCTCATGCTTTCAGGCCGCTAGCCAATTGAGGCCAGAGGAATCGGCACCGGTTTATCAGCTTGGCAAAGTTTGCGTTTACGAAGGGAACATTGTCGGAGCGGAGCAAGCGTTCAATCACTACATCGCGATGCAGCCTGACGATCTATCTGGCTACATCGAATTGGCGACGCTGTATGAACGACAAAAAGATTATGCAAAGATCGTCGATACCTATGACCAGATCTACACCATGCGACCTGATTTAGTCGCTGACAAAGGCATGAAAAAGATCTACAAGAAAGCCTGCAAGAAATCAGGAAATCAGGGACGGTTTTTATGAGTGACATGCTTTGGTCACGGTATGGTTCAGTTTTCCGCTAGTGTTTGCACACGTCCATCAGCAGCGTGTTGATTTTCGCTTTTAATCAACACGCAGTTAGCGGTTAATATTCTACGCACTGAATACTCGCCCTTGGATCACTATTCAGCTTGAACAACGGTCACCGATCCTTGGAACGCT
>CAYNNP010000127.1:0-18765 GCA_964398215.1 uncultured Pirellulaceae bacterium
GATGGGCGAAACGATGACGAATCGATCGAGAGCAATAGCAATGCTTGGGTACGATGACATCGATTGATGGTTTGGAGGATCGCCAAGCCTTTGTGGAGTGCTTTACAGACCTGTATCTTCAGCGACCAGCCATTTTGGAGAGCGCACTACCTAGTTTGAGAACCAAGGTCAGAGGCATGCTAATTGAGATGGCAACCGGCCGAGACCCTGAACGCGCGCGGCTGGCGCTGAGGCGGTTGGTTGAAGACCACGATGAAGATAGCACGGAGATTTTGGTCCACGCACTTGGGCATCCGCAGTCGACGGTGCGTTCGTTTGCGCATCGGTTGCTGCGACGAACGGCTAGTAAAGAAGATTACTTGGAAGCAACTTTAGTCTTGCTTGATGACCGAGTTCCCGAGTTTCGCAAGTCTGCCATTCGCGTTTTGTCGTTTGGTAAATATGAGCCGGCAATCAAAAAAATTGTTCCGCTATTACACGATCGTAAGAAGCAAGTCGATCGTGCTGCCAAAGAGGGTTTGAATTTGTTTGGCGACGCAGCCATCAACGCGCTACGTCAGGCGCTTAACCGAACTCGCCCTGATCGACGGCAGACGCTTCAGGATGTGATTGACTTGATCGAGAGCGATTTGGCTTAGTGATGGTCTTGTCGCTAGGCTGACTATAGCTGCTTTGGCTTGTTCTTGAATTTGGCCAATCGATCCCGCCATTTCTTTACGTTTGGTTTGTCGTCTAAGTCTTTGAATAGTAGGATCAGGCAATTCAAGTTCCTTTGGCGGACCCAGACTGGCAGTTGAGGGTCGGTCTCGGATACTTGCTGAGCCTCCAGCAATAGCTGCTTTGATTTTTCAAACTCTCCCTGCACTCTGAGACTGTTGCCAAGTCGGCAAGCCAGCGCGCCGACGAACCAGTCATCGGGTTTCTTATCTTTGTAGATTTCATAGGCGACTTGCAGTGATTCAACGATGCGTTCATGTTCGTTCATCAATTCAAAGGCATCAGTGATTTTATAAAGCTCATTCGCGTAGTCAGTTTCCTTTGGATCCATCGTTGCGCGTGCTTGTTTCAAAAGTTCATCTGCCAATGGCAGTGCCTTGTCCGACTTCTTTCTGGCGTAGGCCATCAAAAGCGGAGAACCTATCCAACGCAAACGCGGATACTCTTTGCTCGCTTGGAAGGCTTCCTCGAACATGGGAATGGATTCGTCCAAACGCCCGGCGTCGCGATAGTTGACCGCCAAGTTTGCGATGTTTAACAAAGTCTTTGGGTGGTCCCGCCCCTGAGTGTCTGTCATCCGTTGAACGACCTTTTCAAATAACGGCACCGACTCGTCCAGTTGCCCAAGACTCCAGTGGCCAACGGCGACATTTGCCAGAGCATTCAGAGTTTTGCGATGGTCCTCGCCCCATGCGTCTTTCATCAAATTGTAAACATTTTTTTGTAAATCGAGTGACTCTTGCTCGCGACCCACATCGCTGTACGCGACAGCCAAGTTATTTAGCGTCGGTAACATTTGCGGGCGCCCATTCGGATACAGCTTCAACCATTCACCACGAGCTTCTTCCAAAATCTTGATGGCTCGTTCAGGGTCTCCGCTTTCACGAACGGCTCCGCCTAGATTGGACATCATGTTCAATGTATAAGCATTCTGCAGGCCAAAATTTTGGACCGATGCATCGAATGCCTGCTCTAAGTATTTGATCGCTTGTTTTATTTTGCCGGTTGCTCGCAAAACGCCTGCAAGGCTGGACATGGTGGTGATGGTGCGATCGTGTGATGGTCCAAGGACCTTAATACGACCTTGAAGTACTTGATCGAACGCATCCACGGACTGGTGCAATTCACCCGTGTCGCGTAGCAGGGCAGCATAGTTGTAGATTGCGTTGAGCGTTCGTTCGTCTTCGATTCCAATTGTTTCCAGTCTGCAAGTTCGCACATGCTGGGACAACTCGGCAGCCTCTTCATAGCGGCCAACTTCACGATAGAGATCCGTAACGGTGTTCATTGTGGTCAGTACCGTATCGGCTTGGTCGCCGTACTGCGCCTTTAGCTGATCCATCGCACGCTCGTGCAGCTGGATTGCCGTTTCATGTTGACCGTCGGTTCGGTAGGCATGGCCTAGGATCTCCAGAATATTCAAAGCGTCTGGGTGAGTAGCCCCAAGTTGCAGGGCAATGGCTTTGTGGGCGGGAGCCAGTATTTCGATTGCGGTTTCAGTTTGTTTTAGTTTTACATGTAGATCGGCGAGGTTGGTTTGCGCGTGAATCGTTTTCAAGTGATCAGGACCCAATTCTGCTTCGTATACATCGACGACATGCTTGGCCAATGAAAGTGCCTCTTCGGGTTTGCCGGTGGCAATGTGAATTGTCGACAGACCTGTTTTTGCGCTCATCGCTTCCTTGCAATCAACGCCATAGGTTTCTTCGGCAACCTTGATGACTTTTTCATAAAGCTCACGAGCTTCGTCAAGCTTTCCTTGGTCGTATCGCCAGTCTGCGGCCAAGTCCATAGTGGTCAGCGAATTGGGGTGCTGGACTCCTGCGGTACGGATCAGTCCTTCCATGGCCTGTTCAACGTTGCGTTGGGCCTGAACTCTCCTGCCGCTGACACCGAGTGAAAGAGCTAAGTTGTGCTGGATGATATAACGCAAGGAGTCATCTTCTTGCTCGTAGCGTTTTGCCAGTTCGAAGGCCCGCTGGAGTTCTTCAACCGATTCGGTGTAGGCGCCGACGCTTCGGTAGGCGTTGCCGAGCGTCAAGCGAATTTCGATTTCGATCTGAGGTTGGTTTGCGAACGCTTGGTCGGCTCGCCTTGAGGCGCGATCCAAGGCAGTTCGTACTGTTAGATCTGGATCGGCGCGATAGTTTCGGTCATATTTCAAGGTCGTTTCGAGTTGGCCAAGAATATCGACCATCAAGAAATCACTGACGGCCAATGCCCGCTCGGCCTGAAGATCTCCGCGAGCTTTTTCTTCCTGCATCCGTGTTAGGTTCTTTTGCGATTCGATGTACGAGTCTGTTGCTTTGCTCGCCAGTTCTTTCTGAGTCAACGCCATGTTGCGAAACGATGCCGCAGCGATGACTGCTGAAACGATCGTTGCAAGGCCGCCAACGACTAGCACGGCGGCAAGCGTTGAAATGGCAGGGTTTCGCTTTGCCCAAATCCAGGCTCGTTCACCAACAGAAACGTGACGCGCATTGATTGGACGTCCTTCGGCAAATCTGAGCAAGTCATCGCTCATGTCTTCGGCGCTGGTGTACCGACGACGCGGATCTTTTTCGATGGATTTCAGGATGATCGTTTCAAGATCCGCAGGGATCGACGGATCCACCTGACTTGGTTTCGTTGGTTCCTTGTTGGCAATGGCATCCATCAGTTTCAAGTAATCGGACTGCTGGAAACCTGGTTTTAGTAATGCCAATTCATAGAGAGTCACACCCAAAGCGTAGATGTCGGCACTTTCAGTGCAGGTGCCGGAAAATCGTTCCGGTGACATGTAGCGCATTGTGCCGATGACGTCCCCGGTTCGCGTCAAGTCCTCCTCATCGGTTTTTGCCAAGCCAAAATCGGCGACCCAAACGTTGCCTTGTAAGTCCATCAACAAGTTTGAAGGTTTGATGTCGCGATGAATCACACCGTTTCGATGGGCGTAAGCCAACGCATTTGCGACTTGCCTGCCAACCATGGCGACTTCGTGAAAGAAACCTTTGCGCGCTGCGGATGTGGACCTAGCAGTATCGTCCATCGCCACCGATATCTTGCTCGTTTCCGCCTCCGACATGGGCTTCTTGATAGGAATCGTGGCGTCGGACCGATCAAAACTAATTTGATTTGGCTTGGATCCTTTGGATTCGACTTGGTCAATGTCAATCGTTTCATCGAGACCATCGTCGTTTGCTAAATCGCCAGCGGTTTTGTCGTTCGAAAAAACACCGTTCACGATCGAACTTGCGACCAGATACGATTCGTCGTCAGGAGCACTTGCCTCGCGTACCTGCCGCATTTCGGCAATGATCTCACGGAGTGTTTTGCCCTGAATGAGTTGCATCGCATAGTAGTGATGCCCGTTGCACTCGCCGATATCAAAGACGGGTACGATATTTGAATGGTGTAGCGCAGCGGCGCTTTTTGCTTCTCGTTGAAAACGCATCAACGCCATGCCGCTATTGACAAACTGAGTGGAAAGCAATTTCAGTGCGACTTGTCGATCTAACGAAATCTGGCGAGCTTCGAAAACGACGCCCATGCCGCCTTTGCCGATTTGACGCAAAATCTGGTAGTCATCAATTTTTGGAACCGAACCTGAACCCAGTTTGACGGGATGATCAACGGCCTCCGGTTTCAGCTTGATCCGCTTGACTGCTTGTATAGCGTCTTGCAGTTCTTCGGCGTCTTGTGTTTTGGCTGAGTCGCCATCATTTTTGGGCGCAAGAAGATCACGAATTTGTTTAGCAAAATCAACCAGTTCTTGTGTGTTCATTTTTCACCCTTCAAAAAACGTCTGTCGCCAGTCGAGGAAAAATAGGCGAAGCGTGCGCTTGGAGTTTGGTCCTATTAGAGCAAATGATCTTCACGCAGGCATATTGACCGTAATCGTGTACAGAGTAAAGCACTTTTTCAATCTGAGTTGTTCGTAGATCGGCCAATTCAAAGCCTATTTCAGTTCAGTCGGGAATGCCCAACCTACTTTGGAAGAGTGATTTATCCTGTAATCGTGTAACAGGTCGTTAAGGGCATATTTGTCTAGCAACCCAATGTGTGAGTTTGTGCTTCGCGACTCGCTGATGCTCGCATTGATTCCCCGGGCAATGTTGTCAGGCACATAACGTGAAAATTGTTTGGAAAACGGATGCGAGCAACAGGATTGTCTGATTTAGATTCTAGATGCCGGGGCCGAACACCTTTACGCGATGATGCACGGGGAAGATATACGAGCAACAATTTTGCTTTCACCGTCGATTTTTGGCGTTTCATGCTATAACGAATCGGTCATCAAGTTGCTTTTGAAGCTTTCCTGAATTGGAACATTCACATGGATCGGCGTCTTTTCTTATACCGTAGTCTGCTTGGTGGAACTCTTGCCAGCAGCGGTGCGATGTTTGCTACTGCCAGCGACCACGTCGATGAATTCACTTCACCGTTGCCGCCGATTCACAGCATATCGCCAGTCATTGGCGACGGAAAATGGATCTGGAACGACCCACCGGAGGAAACCGGTTATCTAGAACCGCGAGAGTACGAGTTGGAGATTGGGATCAATTTGAAGGGCCGCGGGCGAGCAGGAATGCTTCGTTCAACGACTCCGGTTCCAGTCGAGTTTCCTGAGCAGAAGATCAATGGATTACAGATCCAAAAATCCGAAGGCTGTCAATCGGCAATACGTCGTATCGGCGACACATCCGCTCAGCTTTGGTTGTCTGCCAATTCGATTGTTGGTGGCCAAGTGATTTCGGCGGTTGCGAAAATGCGGCTGACCCTGCTGAAGCAATATCACGGATTCGACAAAGAGCAGTTTCCTGCGAAGCAGCCCGATCCAGCGAAAGCGTTTCGCCAACAGTATTTGCTGGACAGCCCAGGCATCGAATCGCGAGCTTCGCAAGTTCGGAATTTGCAAAAGACGATTGTCGGCAGCACACAGCATCCGTGGGACAAGGCCCACAAGATCTATGAATGGGTTTGGGAAAATATTCATGCGCGCATCGGAGATTACACCAGTGTCGTGCGTGCTTTGAAAAGCCGGGTTGGTGATTGTGAAGAACGTGCGGCGTGTTTTGTAGCGATGTGTCGCGCGGCAGGAATTCCGGCCAGGCTTGTTTGGGTTCCCAATCACAACTGGGCCGAATTTTACTTGGTCGACGCAAACCAAAAAGGACATTGGATTCCTGCGCACACTGCCGCCTACTCTTGGTTTGGTTGGACGGGAGTGCATGAGCTTGTCATTCAAAAAGGTGACAAGCTCTTCGTTCCAGAAAAACGTAGGCCTCTAAGACTGTTGGCGGATTGGTCACAGTGGCAAGGTGCAAAACCCGAGATCAGCTATACAGCAAAGTTGACACCGGTCTCAGGAGAGGCTTCTGAGATTGGGCCGGGCGCGCGGAGCAAGAACGCGATGGGCAAATGGATTCTACAAGGCTTGCACCCATTGGACGCAACCTTGCGAGACGGCAACGCGTAGAGCGATCAGCATCCGTTGGACATCTATCGTAGCGGAAGTCGTCAACGACTTTCGATGCAGCAGGTGCACCTCCTGCAGCATTTGAATGATCTCGACGCTCAGTTCATCCAACTAACAAAACCGCACGACGCCAAAACCCTACCCCGGCGAGCGGTGGGCGTAAGCCCGGTGATTGAACCGTTGCACACGCGACCACCACACACAAACTTACCCATCCCGACGACATCACAACACTCCGCCCGCTCGGTCACACCGCCATCACCGGGCTAACGCCCACCGCTCGCCGCTCAGTTGCCGTCAACTCGGCGCCGACCGCGCAAATGAGCCGATGGGCGATAGCCCCGGTTTTTGACGGTCTGGGTGCGCTCGAAACCGGGGCTATCGCCCTGCGGCTCAAAGGTTTCTGAATCATGAGTGCACCTCCTGCATCGCCGAAACTCTCAACGAGTTTCGCTACCAAGAGCAACAACTTTGAGCACGGTTCGCTAAAATATCTGAATTGACTGTCGCCGTTTTTAACAAAGTAATGAACATTGACCGACGAAAACGATTCTGTAGCTGAGCCCGATGCGCGTTTGGTGGCGACGGCGTACCATGAGGCTGGACACGCTGTGATGGCCGTTTTGATGGGGCGACTGGTGCATAAGGTTACGATTGAGCCTGGGAAGTCACCTTTTGGTGAAGCTCGATTGGGCCAATGCGAAATGGGTAAAGGACGATCGAAGTCTTCAAAAGATCCACTCGAAGAAGAAGCTCTGATTCTGTACGCCGGAATGGTTGCAGAAGCTCACTTTACTGATGAGTATTGCGAACAGGGTGCAAAACAAGATCTTGGGTACATTGCGAGTTTGTTGGAGACGCGTGTCGAAACGCAGAAGCAATTCGAGAAACTGCAACGTCGGTTGCTTGATAAAACCGATTACCTATTGGCAGAAGAATCCAACGCGCGGGCGGTCGAACTGGTTGCCAAAGAGTTGCTTGAAAAGACAACGATCAGTGGCCGCGCCGTCAAACATTTCGTTCGGCAATCTACGGGATCATGAAACGCTATTGGATTGCGGAAACGTCTCTGATGTTTCATTGGATTGCCAAGCGAAGTACCCGTTCAAGCAGTTGGCCATCCGCAGCAGTTCTTTGTCTGGCATCGAATCCTCGAACGGCAAAAACACAATTTCACCATGCAGTTGATTGGTGTGCTTGAGTTCTTGTGAAATCGGTTTGAGACTGCAGCGAGTGGTCGCGTCAAAACCATTGTTCCATAGGTGCTGCACTAAACCATTTCTATTGGGGCAGCGAATAGCGCGAATAGCGAATACCCAATGTGCTGAGTCTTTGAATCCAACGACAGAGCAGGGCGCGTCGATTCTGTTTCGAAGCGACATGGCGCGTCGAATTCTGGTGTCCATTGCACAGCAGTTGTACCGATGCAAACGATCATTCATCTCTGCAAGCAATGCGCCGGACGGTCGGTATCGAATTCTGTTGATCAGTTCCCCGGCAGGAAAGCTGCGTGCAAGTTGCGATGCGACCAAGTCGTGATCTTTGCCCAGCAAACGGCAGCCTTGGTAAAACGCTCGAGTGCCCATGCGAGTACAAAGGCCTTTGATCCACAGATATTTCAGCAGTCGTTTTGCGTACTTGGCATTCGTCTGCTTGGGCAATGTCTGCTGGCGATCTTTCAGGCGGCCAAGCAGGTTGGCGTCTCGGACTTTGATCAATCCGCCTCCGAGTGCTGTGTTGGTTTTGATGGGGCCAAAGCTAAACATTGAAACGTCAGCGCATTCGGATCCCTGATGTTGATTTCCACAATAGGCTTGCGCGCAATCCTCGATCAGCATGATGCCTTTGGAATGTGCAAGCATCGCGATTTCGGAAAGATCTTGTCGTTGGCCGAACAGGTGTGCGACGACGATTGCTCGTGTGTTGGTAGTGATCTTTGACTTGATCGTTGCGGCGGATGGGTACAGGCTGCTGGGTTGCAAGTCGACAGGTACGACTTGGAATTGGTGCTCTTGGACGATCGTTGGCATGTCGGGAATCGTCAGGCCCGACATAAGAACTTCGCTACCCGGCGGCCAGTCAACCGAGCCCATCAAGAGATCAAACCCAGACCGCACCGAAAGCACGGGGAGGGTATTTGGCCACAGTGCTTCAATTTGCCACAGAGAATTCGTGTCAGCGATCGGCGAAAGGCAACGCCCGATCCCTTTGATGATTTGGATCGCTGGGATGTCGATTTTTTTTCGCGCCCACATACTCTGAAAACTTGAACGCAGGAAACCGGAACACTTGAAACACCGGGGCAGCCGCCGAATACTCATTCTAGAGCCCGTCTTGCCACGAAAGTCTCGGCTTGAGTCAGTATTTCTTCAAAAAACAATATTCGAGTTCGCCGTTGTTGCTGTCGCCACGCAAGCCACTTGCAAATTAGAATGTGGCTCGAAACTCAATCCTGCTCCATTGAAAGACAGCACTGCTCGATGTCCAACCGACGGAACCTGCTAAAGAAGGCTGCCTTTGCGCTGCCAATTGTCTCGCTCGCATCGGAGGCGACTGCCGAAGGCCCAGCGACTAACACCGAAGACCTCTATCAGCCGGAGGAATACTGGCGTGAAAGGATGGAGCAACCTGATCCAGACAAGAAGCTTGGTTGGTTTGTTGATTCTCGCCGATGCATCGGATGTCATGCTTGCGAAGTCAGTTGTAAATCGGAGAACGATGTTCCGCTAGGAAACTTCATTCGCCAAACGTTTTATCAAGACGTCGGTGAATATCCAAAGGTCGCCCGGATGTTCATGCCTATGTCGTGCCAACATTGCGAGGACGCTCCTTGTATCAAGGCTTGTCCATGTGGTGCGCTTCACAAAGAGTCCGGCGGGACGGTAGCCGTTGACTATGAAAAGTGTTGTGGGCATGGGACCTGTGTTGATGCTTGTCCGTACGGTGCGATCTACTTGGATCCCGTCGCCAAGCAAGCTGTGAAGTGCCACAACTGTTATCACCGGACAGAGGTTGGCATGGAGCCGGCGTGCGTTCCGACGTGCCCAGCAGAAGCACTGCACTTTGGTGATTTGAATGATCCAGAATCAAAAATCTCGCAGGCAATGAAAGACGCTGAAGAGGCCAGTGGTCCAGCCCAGCAGTTAAGGCCCGAAAAGGAAACCAGGCCTCGTATGTGGTTCGCTGGCGATGCGTTGCCGGTGGTCGAGAAAGTTGTCCCGCGCGAGGGCGAATCGTTTTCTGGTGAGGCCTACGATATTTACCGATGGAAGGAGGCGTCGTCTGATGAGTAAATCGACTTCACGACGAAAGTTTTTGCAGTTGGGTGCGTTGATCGCTGCGAGCGGAGTTTTGGCCGATGATGAGGCGCCAAAGCGACCACCGCAAGGCATCGATATGGAAAAATGGAATCGGATCAAAGGCAAACCGTACCGCGGAAAAATGCCTGGTGTTTGCGAGCTTCCTGGGCCGAATGCCAAACGCAATTGGCCTGATCGCGACAAGTATAAAAACGTTACCAAAGTCCCTGGCATGTGCCAGCTTTGCAGTTCGGTCTGCGGCATCATTGGCTATGTCAAAGACGGCCGGTTGATCAAAGTCGAGGGCAATCCGAACGACCCCAATAGTCGCGGATATTTGTGTGCGCGGGGTCAGGCTGCGCTGAATCACCAGTATCACCCAGAACGTTTGCTGTACCCGCTACGACGCGTGGGGAAACGGGGCGAAGGCAAGTGGAAACGGATTTCTTGGGACGAGGCGTTGGCGGAGGTCGCGGAGAAACTAAAAGCCGTTCGTGAAAGTGGAAAGCCCGAAGAATTTGCTTTTCACCAAGGACGCCTGCGCAGTAAAGATGCTGTCAAGCGTTTCTTGAACGCGTTCGGAACGGGCACACAGTTGAACCATCGCGCTTTGTGCAGCGGCAATCGCCGCGCTGCAAATCTCACGTACCTGTGGGAAAGTGATTGGGATTTGAATGATGTCGAGCACTCGAAATACATTTTGAATTTTGGTTCCAATGCATTCGAGGCGCATCAAGGACACATTCCGTTTGCGAGCCGTATCCAAAAAGGTCGTTTTGAAAACGGTGCAAAGTTAGTCACGTTTGATGTTCGGCTATCGAATACCGCCGGCGCGAGTGATGAATGGTTCTCGCCTTATCCGGGGACCGATGGCGCGATCGCGTTGGCGATGGCTCATACGATTTTGAAGGAGAATTTGCATGACGCCGCGTTCTTGAAGACATGGACCAATGTGTCGATCGACGAACTGCGGGATCAATTGGCTGACAATACTCCCGAATGGGCGGAGCGCGTGAGTGGGGTTTCTGCGGCTGATATTCAGCGAATCGCGATTGAATTTGCAAAGGCCGCGCCGACTTGTACGACAATGTGCAACCGTGGCAGTAGCGCTCACTTGAACGGATACTATAACGACCGCGCGATTGGGCTTTTGAATGCGATTGTCGGTAGCGTTGGCAAAAAGGGTGGTTGGTGCTGGTCGCCATGGAGCGGGCTTGCGCCTGAAGCCAAAACGCCGGCGATGCCACCGAAGCCGAAAACACATTCAGTCTTGGAAGACCCGCCGGAGTATCCACTGGCAAACGTCTGGCGGCGGATGCGTGTTGGCGAAATTATCTATCTGTATTTGTTGCAAGGCCGCGCGAAGCTTCAAGCCTACATGACTTATAACTTAGATTCGCCGCTTACTTGGCCCGAAGAAAGCCTGACGCAGCAGGTGATGTGTGACGAGGAACTGATTCGTTTTCACGTTTGTATCAACGCGTTTTATAACGAAACCGCGCACTACGCGGACATCGTTCTGCCTTGGTCTACGTTCATGGAACGCTGGGACTTGGATGCGCGGGGATCATACAATTTGCGGCCGTACATTGGGTTGCGGACGCCGATGGTTGAACCTTTGGGAGAAGCTCGTGATGTTCGCGATTTCTTTCCCGAGCTGGCCAAGCGGATCGGCGGCGGTATGGAAAAATGGTACGCCGAGAACGATGTGCGCGAGTACATGGAGACTTGGGCTGCCAGTGTTCCCAAGAGTGAAACGACAGGCAAAGCGGGTTTGGAAAGACTGCTGGAGGAAGGCGTTTGGGAGTCACAGCAAGAACCATTCTATGAACCCTACAACACGCTGCTTTCACCTGATGAGTTGACCGATAGTGTGGTTACTGATGATGACATCATCGAAAAAGATGGTGTCGGAATCGGCATCATGGTTGATGGGAAAGCGCTGCGCGGATTCAAGACGCCCAGTCGGCGGTTTGAAATCCGCAGTAGCTTTGTCCAGCGTGTCGGAAAGAACCAAGATTGCAGTGAATTGATCAAGTCCAGCGGCGTTACAAAGACTTCGAATCGTCCCGAGTCGCATGCTGGTCATGATATCGATGTTGACCCAATGCCGACATGGTTTCAGCCTGAAGAACTGACGAACTTGAGCGACGATCAATTGGTGATGACGAGTTTCAAGTGGAATGTTCACAACCACGGACGAACAATGAACTTGAAGTGGTTGGCTGAAATCGTTCACTCGAACCCTGCTTGGATCAATCCGAAAACGGCGAAGCGACTAGGTTTGGCTGATGGCGATTGGATCGAACTAACGTCGTACCGATCGTTGCACTTAAAGAATGTGTCGCCGCATTTGGGAATCAATGATTCGAATGCGGAAGTCGGCAAAATGCGAGTTCCTATCGTCACCATGGAAGGTTTGCATCCGGCCGTGATTGCGATGAGCAATAGTTGTGGGCACACCCAGTACACGAGCGTTGCCCAGGCGAAAAAGCAGACCGCCACGCCTGGCAGTTTGGCTGGTAGTGATACGGAAACGTTTCACGATGATGATTGGCAACGCAATATGTGGTGGGAAGACAAGAGCGGTGGCGATCCGGATACTTGGAAACACAATACAGGCAACGGCTGGAATCAGAACAAGCTGCTGCCGATCTCTCCCGATCCAATTAGCGGCCAGCAGTCGTTTCACGATACGATTGTTCGTGTGCGAAAAGTATGACTGTGGAAAACTATGCCGCGATCAGCGAGATGTATGCGCTTCTTTCGCGGCTTTGGATTCGCGAAATCGATGAAGCGCTGCAACAAAAGTTGGTTGAATCGGAAGTCATCGGTGAGCTTGGGATGAAGCCTTCTGATGTCGCTGATTTGGAATCACTGGCAGTCGAGTACTGTGCTTTGTTCATTGGCCCCAAAGATCATTTGCCACCGATCCAAAGTGTTTGGGAAACCGGACAACTGCAAACCGAGATTTCGGATTCAATGCAGGGCTTTAGTGAACTTTTGAACCTATCCGAGCCAGAAACGATGTCGGATCATCTGGGCAACCAACTGAGGGTCATGTCAGAGCTGACAGGTTTACTTTCGTCCAGTGAGTCGGCCACGAAGTTCACTGATGTAGCGAGTGTGTTTTTCGGCCGCCATTTGATGTGGGCAGGCCCATTGTTACGTGCAGGGCAGCGAAAGACCAATTCAGCTTTCTATCGATCAATGTTCGAATTAACAGACGAATTGTTGACGTCAGAGACCAAGCACTGGGTGTCGGTTTAGAAGTTCTGCGTTGGCAAACGCTAACCTTCTTGAACCCATTTTCTGGCCATTCGGCTCGATACGCGTGTACAATTCTGTTGTCATACAGCATGTATATCAATCGAGCACTGGCTTGGCAGATTTTAGTTCATTGTGGGGGATGAGTTGTGAATTTTGGCGGCAACCAAGCGGATTCAGAACCACTTGATGAAACAGTAAATAAAGAAAAGGATATCTCGTCGGCGGATATGCCAACAACGGGTCGTTCAAGTATCGATTCGGATTCAGCATTCTCGTTCGGCGCGGCAACCGAAAAGTTCAATGGCAGCGAGATCATGCCCACTGAACTGCTGCGTGTTCGGGAAGCCTACAAGATTGGCGAGCGAATCGAGCAACGCTATGAAATCCTAGAGCAGCTTGGGCGAGGAGGTTTCGGTACTGTTTTTCGAGCACGAGACCACGATTTGAATCGTATTGTGGCGATCAAGCAGTCGACTGGACTACGTAGTTTTGTTGCTGGGCGCGTCCGAGACGAAGCACAGGCTGTTGCATCACTGAATCATCCGGGAATTGTTTCCATTTATGATTTGATCACAATCAGCAACAGCGAATTGCTGATCGTGATGGAGTGCCTGGAAGGCCAAACATTGGCTAGCTATCTGCAATCGCAGCCGATAAGTGTTATGGACGCCGTTGAGCTTGGGATTCAAATTGTCGAAGCGCTCAAACATGCTCACGAGAAAAAGCTTGTTCATAGTGATTTGAAGCCCGGCAATCTTTTCGTAACAAATAGCGGCCTGCTGAAGTTACTGGACTTCGGACTTGCGGTTGCCTATTTCCCTGATCAGGCAAACAGTTCAATAGGTGGAACACTGGGATACATGTCTCCCGAGCAAATACGTGGTGAGTCTCATCGAATTGATGGACGAGCCGATATTTGGGCCTTCGGCGTAATTATGTATCAAATGTTCACAGGCACGCTGCCATTCAAAGGTAGCACTAAGAGTGTTGTTATCGAAGCGACGTTGCGCCGTGAGGTTCCACCATTCAGGCAACTGAATCCAACAATCGATTCGGAACTCCAACGAATTGTTTTACGTTGTTTAGAAAAACGGATGCTCGATCGCTACAGCAGTAGTGCCGAATTACAGGATGACTTACGAGCATGGGTCGAAGTCAGCGGGCAGGCTGCGACTGATTCGACTCGAGTTGGAACTGTGAGTCCGTTGGAGTCAGGTTCATCAAAGTCACTGACGATCACTTCACGGGGATTGCAGCCATTTACTGAGGACGATTCGCAGATGTATCTTGGGTTGGTGCCAGGCCCACGGGATCGTTTTGGGATTCCCGATTCAATCAACTTTTGGCGTTCATGGGTAGAAAGTAGCGATCTCAATACCGACTACCCGGTTGGTGTTCTGTATGGTCCGAGTGGTTCAGGAAAGACGTCCTACGTGCGAGCTGGCCTACTGCCTTCTTTGTCGCCCAGCGTGTGTACGGTTTACGTGGAGTGCCGCCCAGGCAATCTAGCGCTACGGATCACAAGGATTATCGAATCACGATTGAAAGATCCTACACCATCAGGTTCTTCGCTCCGTGAGGTGTTAAGTCGATTTCGCAGTGATGATTCATCGGTGATGCGGTTCAGCAAGATCCTAATTGTCTTGGATCAGTTTGAAGCATGGTCGCATGGGGCGTGTGTTCAGGAACGAGAAGACCTTGCTGAAGCTCTTCGCCAGTGTGATGGCGTGCGGATACGTGCTTTGGTAGTCATCCGTGATGATTTTTGGATGGGAGCAACGGAGCTACTACGATGGCTTGAGCTACCGCTTCAAGAGGGACGGAATATCGGATCGATCGATCTACTTGATTCACGACATGCTGCGAGTATTTTGCAGGCAATCGGTCGCCGCATTGGAACGCTTCCTCCCGAACCGGAAGCATTGTCAGAGGAGCAAAACAGATTCGTTGATCAAGCGATTGAAGAGCTAGCGACTGGCGGAGCGATCATTGCGGTTCATCTAGTGATATTCTCGCAAATGGTTCGGTTCCAGCAGTGGTCGCCTAAATCGCTTAGTGCTGCGGGTGGTGTGGTTGGTGCGTGCAGCTTGTTTTTTCAAGAGCTGTTTCAAGGTGCCGGTAGCTCATCTGTGTCTCCTGAGTATCGACGGATCGCCCCTGTTGCATTGCCGGTGCTTTCCGCTCTCTTGCCAATTGGTCGTAGTACTGTCAGTTCATTATCGCTGACAAGAACGGAGCTTTCCAAGTCGGTGAATAGGGCCGGCACCGAAGATTTGTTTGACGATGCTTTGAGAGTTTTGATCGAAGACCTTTCCTTGATCACAGTGGTTTCACCAGATAGTACGGTGGAGACACAGGAGAACCACTACCGATTGTCGCATGATTTTCTGGTGGAACCGATTCGAGAGTGGGTTGACCGCGAAACTGGAAGTTCTGTCCGTGGTCGAATTTCAAATGCATTGACATCCATGTCAGATGCTTGGCATCGTCGACCAAATAAATCGCTTTTGCCAGGATATGGACAGTTTTTGTATTTGTCAGCGTTGAGCCCGTTGGTCCCAAGGACCGATCAGCAGCGTGAATTTCTGCGTGCGGCGCGTCGCCATCATACTGGTCGTATCAGTGCCACTGGCTTGGCAATCCTGGCCTTCATCGGCATGTCCATTGTGGCATGGAACCAGCGCAGTCAAGCGATTCGGGCGAAGCAAGATGCCAAGGCAGCGCAGGCGTCAACGATTGCATCCAAGATCGATTTGTTGTTGCATGGGCAAGCGTCTGAGACCAAGAAACACATCGAAGACCTAGCTGAATATGGCGAACAAGCCGATGCTGCAATTGAGCCATGGACTAATTCATCTGACGCATCGACGCGTTCAAGGGCCAAGTTGTTTCGGGCTGCTAGGCTAGATACGTATGCGAGTTTGCATGACGGCGTGGAATTGGCACCCAGCGAGTTTTTCGAGACGTTCTTGGGAGTGGCTCTCAAGAAATCTGACGCTGAAAGTGTTTTGGTCGAAGGCGCGAAAAGTCAATCGATGGTTCATCGCGTCAGGTCTGCAATTTTGCTGGCGTACCTGGGAGATATGAATCCGGCCGCAAAAATGTTGGCTGGTTCGCCGGATGCCGACGCTGATATTGGGTTTTTACTAGAGTTTGCTCGTTGGCGGGGTTCACCGAAACCATGGATAGATCTATTTGAATCATCCCGCAATGAAGAGGTGCGATTTCACGTTGCGATATGCCTTGCGTCCTACACGCGAAAGGAACTGAAAGCCGCAGGTGCAAAGTTCAATTACCGCCCATTGCAAGAATCTTCAAAGGCTCACATGAGTCAGATCGCAATCTATCTTGCCGAGCATCTAGGTGATGCGATCAAGCCTGTGCCGCCCGCGCCAAATGCGAACTGGAAAGTAACGCAGAGTGAGATTCCAATGGTCAAGATAGATGCAGGTCGTTATCCCTACTTGCCATACAAAAATGAAGATGCTGGGCCAGATATTGCTGTTGTTCCAAGAAATATTTGGTTCTCTATGCGTGCCGTTCCCAATGGTCTCTATCGTGAGTTTATTGACGACGAATTTCCGCTACTGGACGGGAGTGAGAAAAAGACGTTGAATGCCAATAAGTTTCAGGTCAACGACCCTAACTACGACGACGAACCTGTCACTCTGATTGACGCCTTGCACGCCAACTCATTTTGCAACTGGCTAAGTGCAAAAGAAGGGCTAGAACCCGTTTATACGTATGACGCTGACTTGGCGATGCAAAAAACACCTGATGGTGGATTTCGTTATCCCTTTATATTGAATGCGAATAACAGCGGATACCGGCTACCGACATGGGGCGAATTCAATGTTGCTCTTCGCGCCAAATATTTCAAAGGGGTCCCGTGGCAGCATGCGATTACAATCGGCGAGGCTGGCGGTCGTTACACGGTCGCAGAGGGTGGAATTAGGCATGTTCAACCCTTTCGAGCACTAGCCCCAAACCGCAATGGGATTTTCATCAACGATCCCTATTGCGGTAGCTGGCTCACAGGTAATGAAAATTTTACGCGCACGAGTGCTGGGGCGTATGCTGCTAAATACGGCCCCTATGATCCGAACGGGCGAAATCGATTTGGGGCATACGAATCGATTTTCGTTGTTCAGCATCGTCCCAATGCACAGGCGCCTAACCAGAATTAGAAATCAACCACGCCACAGCAGTTGTCCGCGCACCAACTCCCAAAAACGCAATCTTCGCAGCCACTTATTGAACTGCAAACATGACACAAATTGCACATTTGCAGTGCATTGGAAAGGCAGTCCATCAATTCCGAGAATGGAACATTCTCGTCGCAGCCCCACAGTTTCTGGTTGCAGAGTTCGCAGTCGAATGCTTCCTCTACAGAATGTATATTGAGTGATTTAAGTTTCGTCGCCAGTGTTTTTCGTTGAGACTCAACTGCATTCCATCTTTTAAGAAGGCCGGCTGATGGGCTGGGGAATCTCGCAAAAAATTGGCTGTTGTAGTTGTTGGTAGCATTTGGGTTAGTGAGTGCTTTTTTTACTACGCTCATTACTTCGCCAAAGCTTTTTTGGGTGACCCGTCCATTGGCAACTTCGAATTGAACTTGGTCGGCATTTGTCTCGGCATAGACATTCCAAAAGTCTTCTGTTTTGGATTTCTGCAGCATCGCTGGCGTCATGCGTGGCATGGTTTTGTCAACGCCCTTCGATAAAATTTGCTTTGCGACCTTGCGCCAACTTTTTGTAATCACATAGACGCTGCCTGGGGTTGTTGGTTTTCCTTGTAGCTGTCTTGTAGGCCCAGAGTAGTAGTCCAACAAAGTCTTGATATTGGCATTCATTGCCGTGACATCTTCGGTGCTTAAATTGACTTTGAGCGCGACTTTTTTCGCGACAAATTGTTGAATTGCATCCCAGGATCGATAGGTAATGCACCCTTTGTCATCGCCGGTAATCTCGAGTTGTAGCTCTGTGCCACCGATATACTTTTTCCAAAAGCCGTTTTCGTTGACAGCATCCAGTTGAGCTTTTGTAATGTCGGTGCAGCCCGTTGTAGCCAGAGCAGTCGAGTTTGCCATATAAACGGCAAGAATCAGTCCACAGCACTTGAGACGCGTAAGCATTGTCATGTTGGTACCTATTTAATGTGATCTATGATAGAAGTACGAAGTCCAAGCATGCACCATTGTTGGGTTACGTAAGTGGTATCAAAATGGTGTAACTTGAATTCGGTTCTAGATTATAACAAGGTTTATCAAGTGGCAAACAATTCTACTGAATTAGTTCCAGAGACAGTCCAGGCGATACTGAACGCAAACGTATGGATGTTGGATTTGCGAGACGTCCATGGTCTTGACGTCAATTCAGTTTCGCGCCGTCTACTGGTATTTGCAAAATCAAGAACGGCTACGATTGGATCGCTTCGTAAGTCTAAGAAGGTTGTGGCCGACAAGGGAAAGTTGTTTGTGGCGATTCCCGGGCACGCTGACAATCGTTTGGAGATTGAGGTTCAGGAAGCGAGAACATCTCTGCTGAATCAAATATGGCTTCGGTTTAGATTGGCGATTGGCCGCATTCGAATATTTCTGAAGAACTTGCGCATCTTCAGGATTACGAGTGATTTTAGTGAAACCACTCCGATTTATGGAGGTCTGGAAATTGAAACAGGAATCATCGGCGCGGTATTGAAGGTTGGGGACTCTGCGCACGCAGTGACTGCTTACCACGTTTTGAAACACGTCTTCGATGAATTTGATTCGTACTCCAGCGATAAGGTGTTGACCATCAGGAATGGTCCCGACCATGTTTTTGTCGCGAAGGAGGATCTAAGGGAGGGAGGAGTATTTAACCGTTTTGAACGAAAAGAATATGCCGTTGGCGAAGTTACAGCCGAATCGGCGGTGCACAACGTCTATGATTTTGCGTGGATAGAACTTCGGTCAGGCAATGGTGAATGGACGCAATCTGTGTTTTCAAATGAGAAAGGTCTGTTAGCCGTTTTGGGTGTGCG
>CAYNNP010000128.1:0-18741 GCA_964398215.1 uncultured Pirellulaceae bacterium
CAAATACATGCGGTATGAATGGGCTCGATTCATGTAAAGTGCGCCGGGGCGAACTGGCGTAGACATCGAAATTTCAGTTACAGGCGTGGCACCAGAGTGATCGACTTCAGGTCCATTAGGTGTTTGCGAATCGTTGGGCCAGAACGAAAGGTGACGATTTGTTTTGAGTTGGAAATCGTAATTGTTCCCAACTCAACCTTGCGATAGTTGGACCAAGTTCCCGTGTTGGTAACCTTGCCGGTCAGCTTGTTGGTTCCACAGGTGAACTCGAATGCATTGCCTTGGCTTCCGTCTGGGCAAGCGTATTCTAGTTCAACGCTATAAGTCCCCTCGCGCGTCGGGCTAAATGTCCACTCCAGATAATCGTTCGGATTGCTCCAGTAGCCGATGTTCTGGAACTTGGACTCGTAAACGATTTGCTCGCCGTAAATTCGGCAGGTCTTGGCAGTCAAATCGATACGGCCTTTGTCGGTAGGCTGAACGATGGTTGGTTTGTTGCCGTCGAAAGTTCTCGGTAGCGGCCCGATGCCTTTCAAGTAAGCCAACAAGTGATTCATGTCTTCCGGTGTGACTTGCTTTTCCAATTCTTCTGGCATGAGCGACTTGCCTGTCGCGCGAATGATCTCGATGTCACTGCGCAGCACAGATCTTTGTTTGCCGTCGGTGCCGACAAGAGTCATCGAGGCACTGGATTCGCTGGCGATCATTCCCATGATCGTATCGCCGTCCTCGGTCAATACACTGTAACTCCGGTACTTGTCTTCGACTGCGGCATTGGGATCCAGAATCGCGGTCAACATAGCTTGCGATGAGCGGTTCTTGAGCGCAGTCAAGTTGGGGCCGACGGCGTTGCCAACGCCTTTGACTTGATGACAGGCCGAGCAGTTCTTTTTGAAAACTGCTTGTCCGACCATGGGATCTCCGGACACAGCTGATGACTTGGCGTACCGCGCGACCACGTCACTGCGATCAGTGACTGGATTGCTAGTGAATATCTGATTGGCGAGTATCCGGACTTTGTCATTCGGATGATTCAGCAGCAGCTTTCTTTCGCTAGAACCAATGGCATTTGCAGGAACTTTCTTTGACTGAATTGCATTGAGTAGTTTTAGAGAGCCCGCGTTTGCAGACACGAGTTCGCCGATGACTTTGTTTCGCACGACTGGTGTTAAAGCGTCAAGTTTGGCGAGTACAGCATCAGGTTGCCTTTTCGCGATTACCTCGGCGACTGCGATTTGAATAGCAGGTGGCAACGCTCGATTGAGAAGTTCTGTGAGCGCATCGTCGTTGCCACCGATCGATCCCGCGCAACGTATGTATGCTGCGCGAAGCTCGTCTGTTTCGCTGCTTGATTGTGCCTTTGAAAGACACGCCGTTCTTAATTCGACCAACTGTTTTGCTAGGCTGGGATTCAGTTCTGCTGTCGGGGTGATCGCCGATTTGATCAAACGCGTGATCCGGTCAAGCGAGCCAACGGTGGCTGACGAGAGATCAAATTGCAAGAGTTGGATTTGTACAATCTGCGCAACAAGTTTGGTGTCGCCCATTCGACTAGCAGTTTGCAAGATCGCTGGACTGAATGTGGATTGCGTTTCCGCATCATGAGTGATCGAGAGATGAAACTGTGCTAGATTTTTTGCGTGCAGAGAACTGATGATTGCAGCACGCAGGTGTGGGTTGCCTTTTGATTTGACCGCCACGTTGGCCAGTAATTTTGCAGCGGAGGCGGTATCGGATTCTCCTAGGCTGTACGCCAACTGCATTTGCACGTGTGCATCAGAGAAATCACAGGCTTTCATTGCTGTGGTCAATTTTTCCGCAGCAGCGCCAGCTTTGCGAATGAACGGTTCACACAGCCGAATCGCATGACGGCGAACGGTAGGGGACGAATCCTTGAGTGCAACTATCAGGTCGTCTGCGCTGACGCCTTGCAAGCCATCCAGGGTGCACAGCGCATGGACGCGCGCTAGCGGATTTTTGTTCTCGCGGATGTATTGCTGCAGTTCGGCTACGACGGATTCGTCGCCGCGATCAATGATTAAAGCCTGTGCCATGTCGCGCAGCCGTCCATTTTCGTGCTGCAGCAGTTCCACTAATTGCTGCGTTTGCATTTGATCCAAGCGTGGAACCTTGCGCGGTTTGTTGCCTGCTTGAAAGACACGGTAGATTCGACCTTTGGTATGGCCTGCTCGCAAGAATAATTCTTTTTCGCGTTGATCATCAATCCATTCCGGGTGTTCAATCACCAATCGATACATATCCACGACCCAGATTGCACCATCGGGACCAGTCGTTACCGTTGCCGGTCGAAACCAGCTATCTGTGGAAGCTAAGAACTCTGCGCCGGCGTCGCTGGCGGGCCGCCGACTGATAAAGTTCGCGCCATCGGCCACTAGCTCGCGACGGTGCACGGCATTGTGAACGGGTTCGCAAGTAAACGTGTTTCCATAGAACTGTTCGCCCAACAACTTGTCTCGATAAACCGATGTGCTGCACGCGGACGTAAACCGATGGCTGGCGCCAGGAGCCGGCGGTTTGTAACCCGACCAATGGCTAAGCACTCGAGAAATTGGAAACAGCTGAGAATTGCCAGAGTTTGCGATATCGATTCTTGCTGACGGAGGCGCGACATGCGGATTGCGCGCTAGGTAGGCGTCGTCCAGAACATAGTGTCGAACCGGAATTGGGTTGCTGCAACCAAACCAGTTTCCGTGGTCGTCGCGATGCCGGCCGAATTGTGTGCGTCCAGACTGGGCTTGTAGCGAGCCATCCTGAGGACGAATCCGCAAGTCACGACCGTTGATGTCGATCAACTCACCTGTCTTGATTGATTTGACTTTGCCACCGCTGTCACCGTTGGCCAAGTACAACCAATTGTCGAGCCCGCGTTCGAACCCGTTGACCAAATGTTGTTGGTTGCCTTCGACAAAACCTTCATACAATTCCTCTCGGTACTCGGCTTTTCCATCACCGTCACGATCGGCCGCAAAAAATACTGTTGGGGCCGCGCTGACGATTACTCCGTCACCCCAAGCGATCACGCCGGTTGGAAACGCGATGCCAGACAGAAACACCGTCGACTTGTCGTATCGTCCATCACCAGTCGTGTCCTCCAGGTAGCGAATACGACCACCAGGTGTTTCTTTGTCGTCGATGCCCAGCGGGTAGTCTGCCATTTCAACCACCCAGAGCTTTCCGTCGGGTCCCCAATCGATCGCGATGGGGTCAGCCACCAATGGCTCACAGGCGACAAGCTCCACCGTCAATCCGTCTGAGACTTGAATTGAATTCAAGCTATCCTCTGGACGCCGGGCAGCGGGACCGGTTTTTCCCACCAGATCGATAAACGATCTTCGATCCACACCATCAGGCATCCGATGCGTGTCTTCGTTTTGGACCCACATGTAATCTTCCGCGAACCATGCTCCGTTGTTAGTTCCATTGCGGACGATCAATGGAATATCCGGTGGATCGGTGACCTCTCGCGAAAAATTGCCTTGATCGATATCGAACAAGTACACGGCCTGTTGACTTGGATTGGCAACAATCCAGTCTTCGTATTCATCGGCATCCAGATCAACGAAGCGAACACCATTGTCGCGCCCCTGTTGGTCAACAATTTCACACGGAAGTTTACCTGTTGAAACCCATTTCCCATTTTGCTTGGTGAACACTTTTTGCGTTTGCGGATTGGCAACCAGGATTTCACAGCTCCCGTCTCGGTCCAAGTCGCGAAGCCGAACACCTTGGTCTTGCCCGTTGATCGCCGAGCGCATGCCAGCGAGAGGTTCGGGAATCGCCGATTTTTCAAAGGCTCCCTTGGAAAACCGGTGGATCGCCTGCGTTCGCCGGTTGTTGACGTAAAACAAAACATCATCATTCTCGGCTCCAATCCGCACACCCAAATCAACACGTCCTTGCGGACCAGCCTTTGTAAACTGGATGTCGTGTTTGTGGTCGACCCACTTGGATTGTTGTGGATCCCAGATACGCGCAACGCGGAGGTTTTCGTTGCCGATCATCACATCCAAGAACCCGTCGTGATTCAGATCCAAGAGACGTACGCCGTTGTCGCCGCCACCAGACGCACGAACGGGTTGCCCCAGTAGCATGTGCCGATTGATTCGTTCGATGCAGTCGCGAAACGTTAAAAATTTTACTTTGCTACCGTGATTCTTGTGGACTCGCTTAACGACGGTTGCCATTTGGTCATTGCGAATCCAGTCGTACGGATGAAAGACGATGTTGGAAATCCCCTGCTTGATCACTGTTGCATCAATGGCTGCAACTATGTCATCAACCGTGCGCGGATTGTTTGGCTGCTGAATGTTCTGTCCCTGCCAGTCATCAGGAATTGTACAGGGAAACTCCCAAATCGATTTTCCGATCACGTACGGATAGGGATAGTTGTGAATCTTGTTGACGAAACTTGGAAAGGGAATGTAACGTTCGAATCGGTCTTCGCCTGCTTTCGTTTTCACAAGTGATTTTGGCAGTTGCGGATCGTCTCTGTTCAAGACACATACAACCGACGTACTGGCTTGCAGAAAGTTCTTTTGCGGAGTCACTTTGCCAAGGATTTCAGCGAACGCGCGCGGGCTAGGCGTGTTCTTTGAATCCATGCATGGAAACCGAAAGGCTACCGGCTTGTTTCCGGGAATCGCAAACATCATGTCCACACAGTCATCATAAGTCGCTTTGGCTTTCGCAAAGTCGCCGGCTTGCAAACACGGACATGGATGCGCGATTGTATGTGTTTCGATCGAGACGCCTTCACGAAGCCACGCTTGCAACTGCGGGTCGGTCGGATCAACTTGGCAAGTCATGATGCTGACCGCTGCTCGCTGATCGATTTCTTTTAAAGCATCCAACAGCGGCCGTAGATAAGCTTCGTACTGTGCGGTGTCGCGCATGTCATCGATGCCCAACGTCACAACCGCTTGCACTCCGGGCTCGCCAACCCACTGCGAAGTAACCAACTTAGGGAATCGTTGTGAAGGGTAATACGGATCCCAATACGAATCCAAATAGCAGAATCGATTCGCTGAAACTTGCCCCATTGTTGGTGTACAAATTCCAACCACTGACAAAGCGGCAAGGCAAAGCAAAAACAAGTTTTGCATTCCGAAAAACGGTCGTTCACGGTCCATTGGTTGATTCCGCCTAGTGGTCAATTCAAAGAAGTCTCTAAGTGCGATTTTATAGACAGCTTCGCGAACTGTTTTGGTGAACGTGCGCGCAGATGTTGGGTGTCAAATATCGTCAAGCCACCCGAGTATCCCAAAATCCCTATTTTAGTTTTCTTAAATAATCGATACGGCTTGTCGTTGCGGTTGTTGACCAAGGCAAAAAACACCGGTAAAAACCGCTTGCCTCAACACCCCCCGTTAAGAGCCTACCTTACAACCTTACTAACCCGGTGGCGGATAGCCACATACCTCGCAAGAGGATTTCTTAAGTAGTGGTCAATCAGGTTCTGGGTTTCAAATTTGGCACGTCGGCGCGCGAGTATGTGGCAAATTCACGGAGGCAATTTGAACAATGAGACGAACTTTGACAAACAAGGAGTGAGAAAATGTCTCTAAGTGATTCAGGACTTTCGATCAAGCGTTTTTGTAGTGCGTTGGTTGTATTGTCCCTTGTCGCATCTACCTACGCAGAAGTGGCGGATGCAGGACTGTTTTCAAGACGTGGCAAGTCGCACGGTTCCGGTGGTAGTAGTGGAGGCTCTTGGGGCAGCCACGGATCATGCGGTAGCAGTGGTTCTTGCGGTTCACGTGGCACCCGAAGCAAGCGTTCCACTGGCAGCCGCGGCAGCCGAGGTTCTTCTGGCAGCAGCGGTTCTTGGGGCAGTAAGGGAAGCAGCGGTGGAAGCAGCGGGGTTGTCTATGTGAAACCAGTTGTCCATTGCAAGCCTGTCGTGTACTGCCCACCAGTGTGCCAACCGACAGTCGTTCATCCGGTTCAACCGCCCTGTTCTACCGGGAACTGTTACGCGTCTTCAAGCACGGTCTCTAGCAACATTGTGTCCGTGAGTAGTCAGCCAGCAGCGGTTAGCTATCCGGTATCAATACCTGCGGTCTCAACGCCGACTTGCGCTAATGGAAAATGCTTTGCATCAACCATTCCAGCAACAACTGTCAAGAAGTCTTACGCCCAGCTAATTGTTTCGCTACCAGCGGATGCAAAGGTGACTCTTCAAGGCAAAGAGATGTCGCGGACAGGCGCTGTTCGTACTTGGAAGATTCCTGTCGCTGATGCGACGCGTTCGTACCAATACGAAATTAAGATCAGCGACGGTGATCGTACTTTAGTTACGAAAGTACGTGTCAACGCATCGACGCCAACAAAGGTTAACGTCGTTAGCAAAGATGGCACGCTTGTATTCTCGAAAGAGAACCAGGCAATGATAAAGTTAGCCTCGCTGTAACGCAGCAACGGTTTTCATTTTAGATACGTGGCGCCGACAGGAATCCTTTGGCGCCACGTAGTCTTTTCTTCCTTGAATTTCATGTAGGTATGTACTTTGGTTTCCGAGCCCAAGCCCCCTGCCGCCAAAACTGAGTCTTGCGAGTCCTGGCAACAACCTCGTCCACGCACAGTCATCGCGTCGATTGTCATTGCATTGCACATTGTCGGTATCACACTTGCCCCCGCATCAGTGCCGCCAGCGTCTCAGCTAAGTCAAAACGCTTGGGAATGGTTCAGCCCGTATCTGCAGGCGGCGTATCTGAATCATGGGTATCACTATTTTGCGCCCAACCCTGGGCCCAGTTCACTAATCGAATACACAATCACAAAACAAGATGGCACAAGAGAGTGGGGGCGAATTCCCGATCGGAAAAAAAACTGGCCACGTCTGCTTTATCATCGCCATTTCATGTTGACTGAATTCTACGGCGGGCTGCCTCCAAGCGCCGATGAAATGCGGCAAGCCGTTGCACAATCCTACGCATCCCAATTGCTGAAAGAACCTGGCGCCGTGAGTGTTGAATTGACGCATGTAACACATCAACTCAGCACCCGCGAAGAAATATTGGAAGGGGCCATGTTGGACGCGCCTGACAAATACGAACACAAGCCAATCGGTACGTATTCCCTTTCAGCCGCCAGCGATGACATTGCTCCTTCGCCTGGTAGTACAGCCCAAAAGTAATCGCTTTGTCCGATATCCATGACGGCCCCACAAAAAACGACAGCGACAACGTGATCAAGATTTTTGCACAACGAGCCAAGGATTCGGCAAGCGCAATGTGGGCTGCTTGGGCATCGTTTTGGTTTCGCCCTTCCGACCCATACAGCTTGGGCGTACTTCGGCTACTTGCGGGTGGAATGTTGTTCTATTCGCACTGCATATGGGGACTGGAACTGGATGCATTCCTGGGTGATACAGGCTGGAATAATCGAGGCGTCGTCCAAGCCCTACAAGCCGACTCTTTTTCGTATTCATTCTGGTGGTACGTGCCCCAGTCATGGATGTTGTCAGTTCACGTTTTGTGCTTGGCGATCGTGTTCTGCTTTTTTGTCGGGCTATTCACCAGAGTAACTTCTGTTGCCAGTTGGATCATCGCTGTCTCTTATGCACAGCGCGCAATGTTGTCCAACTATGGGCTTGATCAAATCCTGTGCTGCCTTGTTCTGTATCTATGCGTTGCACCCTGTGGACAATGTTTATCGCTGGATGCTTTGTGGAAGTTTCGCAAGTCAAAAAAACCGCTGAAGGTCATCAAAACTTCGTCGTCAACTGTATCGATGCGATTGATCCAAATCCATCTTTGCATCATGTACTTTTTTGCAGGCACATCAAAACTGCAAGGCGAATCATGGTGGAACGGCAGTGCGGTTTGGGAGACTATCGCAAATTTTGAATACCAATCATTTGATCTAACGTTTCTGGCTGCGTTTCCAATCGTGACGCAAATTGCAACTCACATGACTGTTCTGTGGGAGCTCAGTTTCGCAGCCTTGGTATGGAATCGAAAACTTCGTCCGTTCGTGTTGCTAATTGGAATCAGCATGCACTTTGGGATTGGCATGTTCCTGGGCATGTGGACGTTTGGCCTGACGATGATGTTTGGGTACAGCACGCTGATTGCATCAAGTACTTGGCGAAGGGTCATTCACGGTTGGCTAAAGATCCCTGCAATGTCGATTTCCGAGTCGCTAGAGGTGACCAACGTCGAAGCTGACCAAAGCGAATCGCAAACAATGGCCGATCAGGCCTTCAATGCATCAACACTGGACTTGGAACGGGCGGCGATGTCCGAGTCGCAAATTGGATTCATTCTCGTCAGCCGGAGCCAGAAACAGATTGCAGCGTTGTCGCACTATGTTTCCCGATACGGTTTATCGAATCAATATGTCGATGGGATGACCCAAGCAATCGCGCTCAGCCATTTACCGGGACAACAAGCGGTCGTTGTGCTGAACACGCAAATGAACCGCGTTGACATGTTGCACTGGGCAACGCGATTGCGTGAAGTGGCTCCGTTTAGTTGCTTGGTTTTCACCAGTGGCCGCCCCGAAGACCATGGACCGATCACGGATCGCTGTACTTGCATCGAACACCGAGGCGCTCGAGCAGTCCGTCTTGCTGTCGAAGATATTTTGAACCGAAAACTTTCGGTACGCGAGCCGATGGCAAGCGAACCTGTTTCGTCCGACTTGCAACCTCCGAATGAACCCACCTCACCACGCTTATTTAACGCAGCAGAAAGTACTCCTATGAGAACAACTGACCAGACAAATTCATTGAGTGACGATGCCGTTTCCACTGAGTCCGAATTGCTGGAAACCGCGCCGGCCAAGACGGGAAATAGTACCAAGAACGGGCGCAGTTCGCTGACGCTGAGTTTGCTGTTGGTGTGTGCGCTGATGGCTGGCTGTGGCGAATCAATTGACGAACAATCCTTGATCAACCGAGCGCGTATATTGAACGATCGAAGTCGTTTTGACGAAGCGTTATCGATTCTAAATCAAGTCAAAGAGATGAACCCTGGCAGCACCGACGCCTGCTATCTTGAAGGCGTCGCACTGGAGCAAATGGGGGATCTTGAAAAGGCGCTTGAGGCTTACACGAATTGTTTGGCCATCGACGAAAACCATCCTGACTCGTTGAACAATCGTGGCGTCGTGAATGGCCGCTTGGGAAATATACCCGAAGCGATTGGCGATCTACAGAAAGCCGTCGAAGTCAATTCCGAGGATGCGTTGGCGTGGTCCAACCTCGCACTTGCCTATCACGAGCAAGGAGATTTTGGAAAGGCGATCGAAAACTACTCCAATGCGCTCAACCGAGACGCGGCAGCCCAGACCTACTTTCAACGCGGGAACGCATTTTTAGCGGCCGACCGACTTCCCGAAGCGATCAAAGATTATTCATCTGCCATCGAAAAAAAGAATAGCGATACGAAAAGCTATCTGAATCGCGCCGTTGCACGATTCCGAACCGGGAATTATATCGAAGCCGAAGGCGATCTTCAGCAAGCCATCAAGTACGACACGGATATGGTGATCACGCCCATCGCGCAAAATATCCGCGATAGCTATCAGCACAAAACAGTGCAAGCACGCGCACATCATCTGGTGCTGGACTGGATTGAAGCCTCGGGATGGGAAACGACCAACAAATCGGAATCGGTTTTTTCCTTCAGTGCTTCTCGTGTGCCAACAGTTGGTGACGACCAACCGCAACAAGACCCCAACGTTCCAAGCGATTTTCTGGGCGTTGTGCTCTGCCGTAACCCGGACGGCGAGATCTTAGGGGACTACCAGGAAGTTCAACGTTTGATCTCAGACACAAGCCCAAAGTGCTTGTTCGTTGTTGACGCTGGCGAATTGAATCGCTTTTCGATCGATGCGGTTACTCAACAACCATTCTGGCTGTTCCACGCAGACTATGACTGGAAACCAACCAGCAAGGATTTCCGTGCTCATCAAGTAAGGCTGGAGTTGTCGGCTCCCGAAACATCGACGGCAAAGCGCTAAACCGCGTTTCAATCTTGAGCCGGCCGCCGAGTGGTTGCACTTTTGGGCAGTCCACCGCATGCAAATGTGGCGATTGTCCAAACCGTCAAGTTGTGGCAAACTGCGATAGCGTGATCTGCCCCTCGATTTGGTCGAGAGGCGCAGTTCTCCGTTGTAACTGATCCAAAAATAACGCTAACTTAGCGATCAGAAGTCAGCTACATCGTCAAAATACCGGCTGGCCAAGGAGTACATCGGAAATGTTTTTAGCGAATGGTGTGGAACTGGCTGCAGATCCGTCTTTGTTTTCGGCTGACGCACTGGTCGCGCTGGTGACACTGACGCTGATGGAGATCATTCTTGGGATCGACAATATCGTTTTCATCGCGATCATCACCGGACGGCTTCCAGAGGAAAAGCGATCGTTCGCACGCCGCTTTGGTTTGTTCTTAGCGATGGGCATGCGGATCGGTTTGTTGTTGATGATCGGTGCGATCATGAAGTTCTCCGAACCCGTCTTTCTGTTATCGGACTTCATGCCGACGGACGCGCTTGCAGAATATTTTTCGCGCGACATGGAAGTCAACGAGGTTTCGGGACGCGATCTGATTCTAATGTTTGGCGGATTGTTCCTTTTGTATACGGCCGTGCGCGAGATTCACCACAAGATTGAAGGCGGCGAGGAAGAGGCAGAGATTGGAAACTTGCCAGGCGATGAGGGTGGTGCGCATGATGGAGTCACTCCAGTGGAGAAAGCGACCAAGCCAATTACTGTCGGCGGCGTGCTATTTCGAATCGCATTCATGGACGTAATCTTTTCGTTGGACTCGGTCATTACCGCTGTCGGTATGGCTAAGCAAGTCCCGGTTATGGTGATCGCCGTAGTGATTTCGGTTGGCGTCATGATCGTGTTTGCCAATCAGATCAGCGATTTCGTTCAGGAGCATCCGACGGTCAAGATGTTGGCATTATCGTTTCTGATTTTGATCGCAGTCGTGTTAGTCAGCGAAGCGTCGGGGCGTCCGATCAGCAAAGGCTACGTTTACTTTGCGATGGCGTTTTCGTTGATGGTCGAGTTTCTGAACCTTCGAATGCAGATGAAACGCTATCGTCCAAGTCACGGCGAGGGCGAAACCGGTTCCATTCGAAACCGCTAGACTCCCGCGTCGTGATCAACCAAATCTAACAATCACTGGCCGGCTTTCAACGGATGATACTTGCGCATCCATGGGTCGGCTTGTGCTTGGAGCCGTTTGGTTAGTTCGGCTACCATTTGATCGTGAATTGCTTTGATTTTGGGGTCCGATGAACTGCTTAGGTTGTTGATTTCCCAAGGATCGTTTTGCAAGTCATACAGCTCCAGCTGGGGGCGATGGAGAAACGCGTCGATAGTTCGGTTGCCTAACATTTTTGATCCGCTGGCGCGATTGTCGGCCCAAGTGCGGCGCTGAACGGTATCGATCGGCAACGGATACTCGGCGCGCCAAAGTACGTTCCAGATCAGTTTGTATCGTTGCCCGCGTAGCGTTCGCATTGGGTAGTGTGCGAATACATCATGACCAACATGGCTTAGCAATGCGTGCTCCCAACCGCTTGGCGTTTTCTGTTCCAAGACAGGCAAGATGCTTCGCCCGTGCAACGGGTACTTATCAAACTCTGTCTCGGTCCAGTCCAAGATTGTTGGTGTGATATCTGTAAACGCTACTAGCGCCTTGTTTGTCGATCCCGGATTCTTGAGCGCTGGGCGCTTGACGATGAACGGCACCCGTACGCCCGGTTCGTAGTGTGTTCCCATTGCACCAGGTTCAGACGTTCCATGATCAGAAATGAAGATCACAAGCGTGTCATCAGTGTGGCCTGTCGCGTCTAGATTCGCGAGCACCTTTCCAACACCGTGGTCCATCCGCGAAATCTGCTGGTAATAGCCTGCGATGCCTTCTTTTACTTTGTCGTTGTTTGGCAAGAAGGGCGGCACCTGAATTTCGTTTACGTTGTATTGAACTGGCTGATAGGCATCTGCTGATTCAGGTTTTGGTACGCCCCATCCAACGCCTTGGATTCCGATCGGGTGCGGATCGCTGAACGATACGACCAGAAAGAACGGTTTATCAGCATCTTGCTTGACGAATATGTCAGCTTGCTCGGCCATTGCATTGACATCGCGCGCTCGACGTCGACTCGGTTTGAAATCGATCGGATAACTTTCGATTGGTCGAATATGATCTTTGCCGAGCAATGCAGTGCGGTACCCATTGTCTTTGAGCATCGCAAAAACCGTTTTCACCTCAGGCCGAATCTCTTGGTTGTGCTCGCGGTGAGGATGAGCGTATTGGCCGTTTGAGTGTGTTAATAATCCCGAGTAAATCACTGCACGACTTGGACCGCATGATGCTGTCGTCGCGAATGCTTGCTCAAACCGGACTCCTTCACGAGCAAGTCGGTCAAGGTTGGGCGTCTTGACCACATCGTTTCCGTAGCAGCCGACATCAAACCAAGACTGATTGTCCGAGATGAACAAGACCACGTTCTTTTGTGAATCACACCATGCCGTCGAACCGAAGACCGATGCACACAGCAAGCCAAATACGTAGGTAAATTTCATCTTCAGCGCATCCAGTTTTAGAGATTTTACGGCAGGTAAAGGGAAACTCCATTTCTTCGGCGCGCAATTCCGCGAACCGGGTGATGATCCGTGCAAGCACCCTGACGCTATGTTGTTGCTTCGAATTCGATCAGGTATCGAATTCGTTGTTGGTTAGTATTGAATACGATGTACTCGTTATTCTGCACGCCCGAGTGGTCGGCTTTTCCAAAGATGCTGTGATGTTTGGATGGTGGTTTGACGTATCCCTTGGGTCCCGATGCGACATAAGGTTCACCAAGGACAACATCCATTGCGAACATGAATGCTCCGCGATCTTTGACTGAACCACCACCGCGGTTCCAGTAGCTGTTTCTCATGCTCGTGTAGCCGGCTGACTTTTTCCAGTCGTCGGCAAAGTACAAGCCTGGGCCAAACATGGCTCCCGTGATCACGACGCCGACCAATTCTTTGGGCATGCGCAAAGATTCTTTCATGATGCCGCGAACGTTCACGCTACGAGTGCCGTGAAAGAGCAGCGCAGTGTTAGAGTCTTTGTATGCTTTCTGCTGCGTTTTTGTTAAATCAGGACGTGTCGTCGGTTGAAAGAGAGGCCGTTCATTGATCGCTGGTTTGTTTTTCAGGATCTTCTTTTGGGCGGCTTCGATTTGCCCAACGTCCTCATTGCGTTGAATTTCCCAGAGGTTCAGGATCTTGAGTTTGCCAAGATACTGGTGCCGATTAGCGGTAGCCTTGGGCCACCATTTGTAGATCTCTTTTCCGAGCTTTGAAGATTTTGCAATCCACTTCATTTCGAGGTTCAAGTCTTGCAGCGGATTCATTTGCGCGGCGGAGTCGATATCGGTCGCATAAAGTGCACTTTCAAAGGCATCCAAATCGTTCTGCCAACCCAGCACATTGTCTTTGGTCAAAACCCACTTCTCTGGTTTCGCACCGATTGCTTTTTTCTTTGGGATTCTGCTGTACAGCAGGTTAGTCATCTGAGTAAGCCGTTTGCTCTTGGCTTGCTTTTTGATGCTGTCACCGATTTTGGTCAACTGCTTAGTCGCTTCCGCCAAAATCTGTCGCGCTTCATCGATCGCACCCTGCGTGGGCAAGCTCTTATCGGCCATGCTACCTCGCGTGTACTCGATTGTTGCGATACTGAGGTCTGTCAGCAGTTTCTGAGTGTGCTTGTCGACCTTGGGTGCTTTGGCTTTTTTAGCAGCTTTCGTTTTGGACTTGCCCTTTGCAGCAGTCTTCTTCGTTCCTTTTTTGCTGGCTGTTTTTTTCTTGGACGCTTTTGCCCCGTCATTGAGTTTGATGCTGCGTGCGTCGGGCAGCCCAGTGCTACGCGTTGCCATCGGGCGAACCAGATAGCAGTCCTTGCCTTTCTTTGCACGCAGAGTTTTCAGGCCAGCCAGCGTGACCCACTCACCACGCTTGTCGTTCTTGGAATGAAGCTGTTTTGCGAAAGTAGCTTGCGCGTCCTTTTCATCGTCGCACTGAACAAACTGAAAGCTTGGGTTCGCTGCACCGGTGCGTCCCCACTCAAAGTAGGCGAACCACTTTTTGGTCTTTTTGTGCTGAACGACAGCGCAGTGGTAATACTTGTTGGTGTCCTTGCCGTCCTGGGTAAAGCAGCCAAGGTCGGCGATTTTGACAGTTCCGAAATCGCCATCTTTCGTTGCCGGCGGCCCAAAGCATTTGAAGTCAGTATCTTTTGATTTGCCAGGATACGTGTCTTTAGTAAGTTTGGTTCCCATGTTGATTATCTCTTGTTGATTGTTAGCTCAGTGTGTGAAACTGTTGCAGCATTTTCTGCCCCAGTTCTGGTCGAGTCATCGCGATGTAGGCAATGTTGCCCTCTAGCCAGGAACGAAAGTTGGAATGGTTGTCACGGTTTTGAGATTCCAAACCGTGCTTTGCTGCGTTGTGAAGAATCGCGCGGATCAGTCTGATTTTTTTGCGCGGAACGCTAGGTTTGTCGTTGACGATCAGCCCCGTCACATTCTGAGCTTGGTTACGACGCAAGACTCGTGTTTTCTTTGGATTGATCGCGAAGCCCTCGTCCTGAGCAACATGACGCACGCAAGCCATCACATAGCCGACTGTTTGATTGAAGGACGAATTCCCCGAGAACGTCATGTCGTCGGCGTATCGTGTGTAACTAAGCTCCAATTTATTAGCCAAACCTTGTAAGCGACGATCCAAACGTTGAGCAATTTGATTCGAGATCGCTGGGCTTGTGCAGGCTCCTTGTGGCAGCCCACGCGGGCCGGTCGCGACATGATACGCTTGCCCCGCGTAGGTCACCGTTCGGCGAGGGCATTCTGTGCACAGTGCTGCAAAAATGGTTGCGACAGCGCCGGAGTATCCCAGCGTCTTGAAAAATGCACGCACGCGGTAGAAGGTGATATTTGGAAAAAACGCTTCCAAATCCATGTTCAACAGAACATCGCGCCCGACGTGCTGCGATGCGTTGGTTGCGATGCTGCGTTGAGCAACAAAGCCGTGAGCAGCGTTTTCGGTCGGCAGTTTTTTCAAGACATTCTCAAAGATCCAACGCTGTGCCATGTCCAGCATTTGATGAGGCTTGCTGAGGTTACGTACGCCACCGGATTTCTTGGGTATTTGGAAATGAACATAGTGGGTTCGCGTAGCAATTTCATTGTGAAAGGACAGCCAACGCAATTTCGATACGGAAATGCCAAGTGTTTCGGCAATGTTCTGAGCCGAGGCGAGCACGGGCAAATCTGCTGCGACCAATTTTTCTGTGTCACTCTCACGGTCAACTAAGTAGGCCGAAATGCCGTCACCAAGAAAAATGATATCGTTGGCTTTTCGGTACTCGATATCAGCACGCCTTTGCTCGCGTCTTGCAGCAGCTTCTTCTTTCTTTTTGCGTTTCTCTTCGGCTTTGCGTTTTTTGTCTTCTTCAACGGCAGCTTTGCCAGCCAGTTGAGATTGATGACGAAGCAGCAGTGGGTCAGGGCGGTAGTGATCCATTTCCGCGCCAACGCGGTGGATCTCTAGCAACTGCTCGGGCGACAATAACCCGTTGGCCACCATTGCGCGATCGATCAATTTGGTTCGCGCATCGGTTGTTGGAGGAATCAAATCCCGGCGACCAAACCAAGGACTGGCCCACAGGTTCATGCCCTTGGTTGCATCCATCAACTCGTCGCGACTGATCGGCAAAAAGTCGCTGGCATCAAGATCCAATTTGATCGGATCACGCCTGGCAGCTTGTTTGCGCGTCGCCTGCCGCCGACCACTAGAGGCACCGGCAGCTTGGTTATTCGATTGACCCCAAATCGTATTCAAGACGCGACGTACCAATCCAGGCCGAGCTGCAGGAGCGGCCGCACTAGTACTTGCAGCCGCGCTCGCGCCACTCGCGGCCGATTGATAGTTCATGGGATCACTATCAAACCGATGATAGACGAAAGGGTTCACTTTCACACCAATGTCGACAACCGAGCGTTGATACGCTGCGCCCATTGAACCGTCTTGGAACAACTGGTGGACAATGTCTCGTGACTCGCCATGCCGAATCCGCGCGCCTTGATTCCTGGCTTCGACGGTAATGTCATACGCCGTGAAAGACTGTCCTGCTGTGATGCGTTGTTGGACAATGCGTTTGACGAGTTCGCTGTTTGACATCACGGCACCGGTGGCTTTCAAAAAGTCTGACGACCAAAGGTCATCGTTTCGGCGATCGCTTTAAAAAGGACAAAA
Source organism: uncultured Pirellulaceae bacterium (assembly GCA_964398215.1). Lineage (GTDB taxonomy): Bacteria > Planctomycetota > Planctomycetia > Pirellulales > Pirellulaceae > CAYNNP01. The sequence continues at coordinate 16,289 of CAYNNP010000128.1, forward strand.
AACGACCAACCTTCAGGGCTTCAAAATAACAGTATCTGTTTGTCTTTGCACAGCAGATCAGAATTTTCGTGTGACAGAAATTCGTTTGCGTGCGATGTCGACTTCCAGCACCTTGACTTTGGCGATATCTCCTACCGATACAATCTCGTTCGGGTCGTTGACAAAGGTGTCTGACAGTTGCGATATGTGGATCAACCCGTCTTGATGAACACCAATGTCAATGAAGGCACCGAAATGAGTAACGTTTGTGATGGTGCCTTCCAAAACCATGCCCTCTTTTAAGTCGTCCATGCTGTTGACAGCATCGTCAAAATTGACCGCACGAAATTGGCTGCGCGGATCGCGCCCAGGCTTGGCAAGCTCGCTGATGATGTCCGTGATCGTCGGGATACCAAACTGTTCGTCTACAAATTCGGTTGGTTTGAGTTTTGAGCTTAAGCTTGCGTTGCCGAGCAGTGACTGTGTTGCGGTGCCTAACTTCTTTGCCATCCGGCCAACCACGGAATAGCTCTCAGGGTGCACAGCCGAGTTATCTAGCGGCACATCACCACCACGAATTCGCAAAAAACCCGCTGACTGCTGGAACGCTTTCTTGCCTAGCTTGGGAACTTTCGAAAGTTGTTTTCGGTTGGTGAACTGTCCATTGTCATCACGATACTGCACAATGTTCTCGGCCAATTTCGGACCGATGCCGGCAACATGCGACAGCAGCGGAACACTGGCCGAGTTCAGATCGACTCCGACTTGATTAACACAAGACTCAACTGTCCGATTCAAGCACTTTCGTAGTTTTGGTTGATTGACATCGTGTTGGTACTGACCGACACCGATGGACTTTGGGTCCGTCTTTACAAGTTCGGCCAACGGGTCTTGCAGCCGTCGTGCGATGCTGATCGCGCCTCGGATGGTGATGTCTAAATCCGGAAACTCTTTGCTCGCCAATTCACTCGCAGAATAGATCGACGCGCCCGACTCGCTGACCATGACTTTGGTTACGTCCAGTTTGTTATCCAAGATCAACTGGCCAACAAAAGCATCCGTCTCACGCGACGCGGTGCCGTTTCCAATCGCAATCAGTTCCACACCATGTTTTTCGATCAGTCTCAGCAGCGATCTGGAGGCTGCCTGTGTGTCGCTCTTGGGCGGTGTCGGAAAAATCGCAGTGCTTTCCAAGTACTTGCCAGTTCCATCAACGACGGCAACTTTGCAACCCGTCCGAAATCCAGGGTCGATTCCGATCGTGACGCGTTGTCCTGCCGGCGCTGCCATCAACAGATCGCGAAGGTTCTTGCCGAAAACTGCGATCGCTTCGTCATCCGCTTGTTCTTTCAAGTGCTGCAAGACCGATGACTGCGTTGCCGGTTTCAGTAGCCGTTCAAAACAATCCTCGACGGCACCAGCCAACTCACGGTTAAACTCAAACCCTCGATTCGTTAGCCATTGCGATTTCAAGTCCGATATCACGCGGCTTGAATCGACTTCGACACCGACTTTCAAAACGCCTTCGGCTTCGCCTCGCATCATCGCCAGCAATCGGTGCGATGGAATACGGCTCACACGTTCTTGGCGATCAATGTACTGCTCGAACTTTTCTGCTTCCTGTTTCTTGCCACGTTTTACTTTCGAGGTAACGCTTCCGTGTTTTGTGGCAACATCGGCCAGCCAAGTCCGTGTCTCTGCTTGCTCGGACCATTGTTCCGCGACGATGTCTAGCGCGCCCTGCAGTGCAGCGTCGGCGTCGGGCACATCATTTTTTGTGTCCACGAACTTTGCCAATGTCTGCTGTTTCGACTGGCCTAAGTTCTCTTGTCGCAACAGCAGATCGGCGAGCGGTTGCAATCCACGTTCGCGCGCCGTGGTAGCGCGAGTGCGCCGCTTGGGTTTGTACGGCAAGTAGATTGCTTCGAGTTCCCGTAGAGCCATGCAAGCTTCGATTTGCAGGCGCAAGTCATCTGACAGTAGGCCTTGATCATCGATCGACTTAAGGATTGTCGTCTTGCGAGCCGCCAGCGTTGTGGCTTGCTCATAAGCGTCTTCAATGTTTCGAAGTGCTATTTCGTCCAGCCCACCGGTAGCCTCTTTTCGGTAGCGTGCAATGAAAGGAATCGTGTTGCCTGCGTCAAGCAGCTCGATCGCCACACGAACTTGTCGCTCAGGAATTTCAAGCTCCGCCGCGATCGTTTTGATTGCGTGAGAAGAGTCAAAGTTGGTTGGTTGTTTTTGGGCCATGGTGACAAAGCAAAAGGAGTAGCAGCGCGAGCACGTGAGAGGTTCCTCCATTTTTGGCGATCGAAGTCCGCGCGCTAAGGACGGCTCGCAAAATTAGCGGCGTTTCGCCTTAACTTGAAGCATGAAGTTTGTCTTTTGTGGGGTTGCTTGCGTAGTAACAAACAGTTTCAGGATCGCGGTAGGGACGGCTGTTGCCAGCCGCCCCCCGCACAGATCCGTACGTG
>CAYNNP010000129.1:0-7921 GCA_964398215.1 uncultured Pirellulaceae bacterium
TTTGTGGTGTTGAAAAACTCAACACCCCGCAAAAGCGCAACTTCAAAACTCACGCTTCGGGTTACCAAAAAAACGCAATTGCAAAACTCACGCCATGGGCTAGGCAGCTAAAGCGAAGGGTTGCGTTTATCACCAGGCCCGCGGCTAGCGCCGTCGGCTCAGTAAATCAACAAGCCGTCGACGACTTTCGTTACGGCCTTCAAGGTCTACTTCTTTTTCTCGTCGCTGCTCTTTGAGACGTCATTTGCGTTCAGGTCTATTTCGTCCTGATCGCTTGCTTCAATTGGTAATACGCCTCCGTTCTGTTGGGCTTTCAAAAGATCCTCTTCCAGCTGATTAATATCGCGGGAGGTAAGCATCTTGGACAGCATATTGCGTGTCGACTTGAACATGTTGTCGATCTTGGCACGTTGGCTCATGTTCAAACCATCCATGTCCAGGAATTTCGTGTTCTTTTTGCCCATCTCGTTCGAGAGTTTTTCGTTGTCGGGCTGATCCCGAAGCACTTGCATCAATTCGTTGGCTTTTTCCATTTCGCCTCGCTGCAATCGCAGGCGAATCCGCGCCGCAAAAAGTTTGCGGACTGCCACCAAATCCACAATCGAGTTTTCAACACCACGAATGTAGGCTTCTGCTCGCAATCGGATATCGTCGCCAGTTAGGTCCGCGATTTCCATCTGCGTAAGCCCAGGCACAAGTGGAAGCCGGGCAAGCACAGCGCCACCGTTCTTGACGTACAACAATCGCAATTTGTGTTCTGGTTTCGCATCGATACTGATTCGGCCATCCCAATCTGTACGACCAACGAACGTCATCTTTTTTGTGTTCAGCTGTTTTTCATAGATCTCGTACCCGATCAACGGCTCCGTTTTTTGGCCTTTGACATGTAACCGAACGAGCGTCTGTTGGTCCAGTGGTTCGACTTTCAGCGCGATCCGGAAGGTACGTTTGTTTTTGCGACCTTGTAGACCGCCTGCGCGGCCGGCAAAGAAATCCATTGCAATGTTTGCAACACTCTTTTTCTTGCGCGCTGGAATGTCACCAGGATCGATGTCCACCTCAATGGTCTCGTCTTCACGCAGCACCACTACCTTGATTGGTTTCGTAGGATCGGCAGACGCTATCAATCGTGACGCCGAAACAACGTCCGGAACTTTGGAACCAGCGATAGTTTCGATCACATCATTGAGCATCAATTTCTTGTCTGCTGGGCCGAAAGGAATGACCCCCGAGATGGTTGTTCGCCCGCGACGAATTCCTAGCGTGAACCCAAGATACCGAAGCTGGAATGGTACTGGTATCTTATGCAGGTCAATTTTCTTTGGTTGCTTGCCTTCCACCGTGACGGTCATTGCGTCATTTCCGCGAATCGCTTTCTCGAACTGCTGCGCGTTCATCACTTCATTTCCATTGACCTCAGTAACGAAGTTGCCGACACCTATTTTGACACCTTTGGCGACGCTCAAAACGGCAATTTCTGGTTCGACCGCAGACAAGTATGCCCAGTCCATGGGGCCAATGATCAGCGGTCGACCGTTGCGATCATTCTTGCGAACCATTGGTACTAACACATCGTCAACATCGATTGTCCCCGGCGAGTCTTCATCGACGATCAATCCACGTGCGCGTATCAGTCCGGTCACCGCCTTGATGCCTGCATTTTCGACTCGAACCACTGGTGAAAAAGCCTTCGTTACGGCTCGCCCAATTGCTCCGGGAATTCCCACTCTCGCGACGAATGAAGAGCTGGCAACGTCACCAAAGTATCTCATCAGAGTTTCGCACTCTGTGACGTAGACCATGCCGGGCGATGTACTTTGGTCAACGTGGACCACGTAGATCTTGTCGTATTCCTCGATCTTGTCTTCAAGCAATCCTGCAATCGGAAGTTTGACAATCTTGGCTTCGGGTTCCGTGAGTGATTCCACCATTCCCCGTGCGACCAAGATTGCTTCAGTGGATTCTTCCGCCCACTGTGCAGCCAACTCCTTGCCAGGGTCGACCGCCTTGAATTTGGTTTCAGCACCATTGAGAACGTTGTCACCCTTTTCTTTTGCTAATCGTTTGACTTCATCGATCAGTTTAGGTGTACCGTAAACGGCTTTAACATATTCAGTGATATTCCTGGGCGTGCGTATACGAATCGTATCGTTGTGATTTCGTTTCAGCGCGATAACGGGATCCGCTGACACCAATGCTTGGTACGAGATTCCTTGCATGTCGCGTTTGGCTTGCGCACGTATGGAGCTAGGGGCATCGGCAATCGTCATCCGCCAGATAGCAGAAAACCGAGCATCCAAGAATGTGCGCAACGGCTTTTCCAGACTGGCAGCATTCACTTGCGGGTCATCAGATGCTACCCAGATCAAGACCTTGTAGGGTGAATAGTCCCACGGAACGACATGTTCTTCTTCGGGTTGCTCCGCCGATGAGTCAGATGCGTTGCTTGATACTGCCTCGGACTGCGCATTGGCGCGGTTCGAAAGCGTAGACACCAACAACAGCGCGAGAACGCTATTTAGCAGTAGCCAGTTTAGTTTTGTTGAATTCGCCATTTGTCACCATTTTGATAGAGCGAGACGATATCTGAACCGACACCCAACAACTCCTCACGATACGCGTAGGAATCGACCATTTGCCAAAGTGGAATGATTGGCAATTCGTTGTTAGCGATGGAGTGCAACTCTTTGAGTGCATCGGCAACCGTTTTCCAAGTCTTAGCTTCTTCGAGCCGACGAAGCCCCAGCCCCACCAACTGATCAGTACTTTTGGCTAACCCTTCAGGCCCAAGCAACCGACGTGCATCGATAATCGGTTCCCAAACGGCTGCTGCAACATAAACGATATCTGCGGTGCCTTCGTCGGGATAAGTTCGGCCAACCGGCAACTCCACTAACTCCGTCTTCACGCCCACTTGTTCCCAGTTGCCACGAATGGCTTCGCAGGCGACACGAGCAAGATTACTTGCAGGAAAGGCCAATCGAAGCGGAGTCATTTTTGGCATTTTTGTTTTCTTGCGCTCTGCCTCTGCCATCATGGTGTTCTTATTCAACGCGACCAGCAGCTTAGCCAAGCTAGGCTCAAATCGGCGTGCAACGACATTCACATCGTAGCCATAGCCGAGCGGATCATTCAGTTCCACGCCAGCTGGAAAAGGCCCCGAAACGACTTGGCAGCCAGGCTGTTCCAACGACTCCAATAACTCTCCTGTAAGAATATCGTTGCGGTTGATCGCATATACCAAACCACGCCGAAACGTTCTTTCTGCCAGGAAAGGATGATCGCTGCATGGAACCAACATGTGCACACTGGGCAATGGATAGTTGGCCACACGAATCTTGGAATTCTTTTGTCGTTTAAGGCGAATTGCATCCGCAGGAAACAACTGATCCAAAACGTCGATTTCTCCTTTCTTCAGGCGACTGACCGCTTCGGTTCCACTCTCGCAAAGAATCTCAACAATCTCGCGCGGCTTGGTTGCTGTCTTTGGCTTGCCGACCAAAACGTAGCGAACTTCTTTGTCCGACGTTTCATCAATACGGTAGTCGCCAGTGGGCGAGTTTGGCTCGCCACCAAACCAACTTCCATCCACGGTAATCTGCAAGAGGGCCGCGGGCGCGACGTGAGGCCGCCTAAATGTACAGCGGATCTGCCTTGGTCCATACAAACCAATCGAATCGATCGCTGCCGCCCAAGGCGAAAAGTACATGCCCGATTGTTCTTTGGCGCGTCTGGCAAGGATGTCTGCCACAAAGAATCCATTGACCTGATCCAGTGGCGGCTTCAACTTATCAGTGTTGATCAACAAATCGTAATCGATTCGGCTTGGACTAATTTCGGTATCGCCAAACAAAAAGTCATACTCACCGCCCTCGGGACCAGCCTCTTTGATCTCGAATAGCGTCCGATACAACAGTCGCCCTGAGCGTCTGGCCGCCCAGTTGTCCATTCGTGTTGGTTCAAAAACCGTTGCCGTTTGCAAGACACCCACATTCACTAGCGGGTAGATCGTATCGATCTCTCGGATCAACTCTTTGCCACCTGGAATCGTTGGCTCCAAAGCGACACTTTCCCGTGCCAGCGTTCGAGCGGAGCGATAGTCTTTTCGATCACGGGCTGCGATCGCTTCCTTGCGTTTGGCGGTTGCAAGTCGCAAAAACTCGCCTTCCCACCTGGGGATGGACTTGAGCTTTTCACCAAAAAACTCTTTCTTAATTCTAGCTAATACTCCGCGAGCAAGGTCCAGCTTTCCGGTGCTCATCAGTTTCTGAAGCAATTCGTTCAAAATACGATCGATTGCGCTTGTCACGTCCGATCGCTTGTATTCGGGCGCAAATCTTCGCAATTCTTCCAGCATTCCTAACGCTGCATTTCGGTTGTCTTTCTTGGCATAATCGATTGCGTTAAACCACAAGAAATCGGATCGCATTTGTCGCAAGCCGGGTCGCTCTGGTGAATCGCGAACCAAAATCGACAGAAACGGATACGCGCCAGTAAAGTCACCCTTGGCCATTCGTTCTTTGACTTCGCGTTCAAGACGAACTTCCCACAAATCGATTTTTTCGATATCACCCCATTTCGCAGTGAAATCCTTTGCCTCGATACTGATGACTTGGAATTTCAGGCTACCCGATGGGTCACGCGGCAGCGTACGACCTGGAAATGGCAGCAGGCGCGCTTTAGCCCAACCAGCTCCTGATGACTTTTTAAAGTAGATCAAGTCATGTGGTTCTTCTTGCAGAATCTCCAACCCGGCTGGAGGCGGCAGTCCTTCATCCGCGTAATTCAAAATTAACTGTGCGTTTGTGGTCGCGCACAAGGCGATCGAAATCAACAGCACTAATAGAAAGCGTTGCATGTCGAATAACCTATTGGTGTAAATCGAAATAAGTATCAAAAACTAAACGCCGGGGACATCAACGAAGTAGATCACGCCTTCAAGACCGGGAACCAGTATCCTGTTTCCCACGACAAACGGCGTTGACGCAATCGGCTGTCCCAAATCTATCTGACCCGCGATTTGGCTACTCCCTGAATCCACTGTCACGATCCAGCCTTTACTGCCTGCAATAACAATTTTTTCGCCAACAACGACTGGTTGCCCAGCACTTTTTCCAGCTGGAATCGCTACTGAGAACTTTTGTTTACCCTTAGCATCAAAACCACGTAACTGGCCATCCTCTGTTTTGACAAGGCAATATTTGCCAGCGGAGTATGGTCCCCACGCAGCGCGGCCAGACAGTTTCGCTCGCACGACTTCTTTCAAACTACCAAAGTCATGTCCGACCAAAACATCTGCATCGGGATCTGCGACAATCCCAAACAAGTTTTGGCCAACGCCAGCGACGGGCCCTACGAATGGTTTTGGTAAATCCTTGGACGCCAACTCGCTGACTTGATCACCAACTCTCAGACGATAGATTTTCTTTCTGCTATCAGCGATCACAACTTGATCGGGATCACTGGGCAGTGGGACGGGATTGGTCCATTTGACCTGAATCGTCGGACTGGTTGGCGGTTGAAATGGATTTCCCAGAGCGCTGCCATTGCGGTGGTTAAACAGAGCAGCCCGACCGTTGTTCAACCCCATGAACAGTCCCTTGCCAGCGCCCACACCGCCGCCATTGGGGCCGATTCCAGTCTGTAAATCCAAAACCACGACGCGCAGTTTTTCGCGTTCGCGCGAGGGATCGTACAACGCAATCTGATCAATCGCCGCCTTGTTCAGGAGGGCAACAACGTTGTTCCCCATCGCAATAGGAGATTCAAACCGCACTGTCACGTTATCACCACCAGGGTTTTCGATTGGGTTTTGAGTCACACCACTCGCAAACGCTTCTCTCGTCAGCTCGTATAGTGCTCCGCCGCTGTTAACGATATGAAAACCGTTTGGTGACTTGGCGATCATCGAAACAGGAACACCAATATCTGTCCGCCAATACTCCGTCCCTTCCTTGGGGTCGGTTGCTGTTACTCGAATTCCAGATGTTTTACGCAAAACGCGGGCGTGAATGACTGCGTCTGGAGTCGACAGCGGTTCGCCGACAAAAGTATCTCCTTCGTACTTGAACCAATCCGACTTAACGCGACCGGTATTGATCTGTAATTCATAACGCCCGATCTTCGTTCCGGTGATCCACATTTGACTTTTACCGACAGCCATTTGTGTTGGCGTCGGAACGTCATAGGAAGCGACTTGATCAGCGACGATTGAAACTTGGTCCTTTTTGGAGGTTGGTTCGACATCAAGCACTGTCACTTGGCCACGGTCAGTCAACACAATCATTCGGCGTTTCTGAACAATGGTCGGACGCACAAAGACGTTGCCAGTCAAAGGTATCGTATCCTGCACCTTGCGAATGTTGTTACCGTCGTCATCCACCTTGAAAATATGGACCAAGCAAGATTCAGGATTGATATTCTCAATCACAAAAACGTGTCCCAGCAATGGAACCGGCGGCACTGCGATCGATCCTCGATCATGCCCAATGTAATAGCTTTCGATACTGCTTCCTGTGCGCGAATCGATAACGTACAGATTGCTATGATCACCCGGCAAATAGGCGCGCCCTGTTCGGCTATCAACACCTGGTGTTACCTCCAGCGGTTGCGGAATCTTTGTCGACCAAGCGGTTTCACCAGATTTAACGTCCAGTGACAAAGTCGTACCTGCTCGGGTACTGACGAACACGTTGTCACGCACCACGAGTGGCTGCGTAAAGTCTTCGCCAATTTTGGCACGCCATAATAGTTTTCCAGTGATGCCATCGCACTTCTGGATCTCGTAGGTGCCAGACTCACTTAAAAGTACACCGCCGGTTCCATCCAAACGCACTGGTGAATGATCTTGGCCGTAGCCAACAAAACGGCGCCACACTAATGCACCTTTCTCAGCATCAATCCCAAGCACGGAGCCTTGTGCTCGCAAGTAATACATTTCATCCCGCAGACCTGGCAGTGGTGGCCCCTTCTGGGCCGTCAGGACGATGGCCTTCAATTGATCTTGCTCGGCAACACCCGGAACGATCTTTGGTAAAACAGTCGAAGGCTCGACCAATTCATGCTGAATATCACTGGCTTCCAAGATCAACTCATTCAGTCGCTCATTGTTTTCCAGTTCTGGGAAATCCGTCAGCAGGACGAACCGATCGTCGTAGGCTTGCTTGGTTTTCTTATCCGCCAACAGCGATTTCATGCTGCCGACGGTGGCATCCAAGCTCTTATTGCGTTGAATGTCTCGACGAACGCGCGCCTGTCCTTCCAAAACACCACTGATACGCCCCGACAATGTCGTGCGCATACTCCCAGTCATGTAGTTTGGATCGTCCATGAACAAGACGCTTTCGTCCAGTCGCTTTAAAAGAGCCTCTTTGCCGGGAGTGTCCGTTGTCTCCATCGCCGCGTCTTTGATGTTCTCGCTGATCGTCACCAATAACGCCGCCACATTTCCTCGCTCTTCATTTAGCCCTTCTTCGTCGTTGATGGTAGGCAAACGTTCCTTTGCCAAATCTAAAGGACGCGTTGTGTCGGACACTGTCAGGCCTCGGTACAACTCACACATGACAATCCGAGTTCGAGAAATCGACGAGTGTTGGTTGCCCTCTCCAAAATTCTCTAAGAACGAAACATATTGTTCTTGAGCGTTGACGTAGTTTTGTTGATCGTAAAGCTTGTTGGCTTGTTCAATCACATCGTCAGCATCTTTGGCACTGAGCCAAAAGTACAACAGTGTTCCGAAAACTGCCAAGAACACGATGATACCGATGAAACCGTAGATCTTGAACGAATCCCAGCTCGACACAGGTTCAGCAGGTCGAGGCCGCGCGGTGGGACGATCGGGAGTCGCGACAGGCTCGGCCGCTACTTCAACGGGTTCCGCTTCGATTGCAACCGCTTCCGCTGCTGGAACAGCAACGGCTTC
>CAYNNP010000129.1:8021-18690 GCA_964398215.1 uncultured Pirellulaceae bacterium
AACAGCAACGGCTTCCGCTGGCATCGCTTCGACGGGAACAGCTTCTGCAACTGCTGCTACCTCAACCGCTTCAGCGACTTCGACTACCTCGACCTCTTCGCCGACGATTCCCAGGTCGTCTTCGACAATCGCAACGACCTCCGCTGGTTCATCATCGGGGTACTGGTCTGATCGCAACTCGCCGATCAGCTTTGTAGCTTGAAACCGCGTCAGCTGCCCATTGTCAACAAGCAGTTTTGCGACAGCCTCAGGAGTTACCCGAGTACCGCCTTGGTCCAATTGTTCTCGAAGAGCTTCGATGATCTCTTGATCCAGGAGCCCACGGCTCTCGATGCGATCGATCAGTTCCTTAGCAAGCATGTGTATCGCTGATTTGAAAAGTAGTCAGAAAAGATTTGTAAGCGTACGTTGGGTCAGACGGTCTGTCAGTTGAATTCATCAACCTGTGTAACGATCACTTCGTTGTAACCCGTGATTGTGCCAGCATCCATTCCATCGACCAAGAATCGAAGTTTCGCATCTTCATGAACCTTGATGATCAACTTCGCTTCGCCACCGTCTCCTCGCGCATCCCTGAGCTTGGATATCAAGTTTTGTTTCCCCGGTGTCTCGGCTTCCCAGTCGGCTGCCAAAACCAAGAACCCGCCCACTTCGTCGATTTGCAATTCGACCTGGTCCAGTTCCTCAGGATCCTCTTCGACCGCATTCGTACTGGGAGCATCGGTCTGCTGGCGAGGCATCTCGATCGACTTCTGTAGACTAAACGACGCCGTCACCATAAAGAAGATCAAGAGCAAGAACGTGACGTCTACCATTGGCGTCATGTCCAATTCGTCCTCATCCCGTTGCTTACGGGGCGGCATCTCCATGTCCGGGTCTTCCTGCGAGGAGTCAGCTCCCGACGAAGCCGTCGCGCTCTTTACAGGATCGTCAATCGGTTTTTTCGATGTCGAGATGGCAACCGGGGCTTTCGACGTCGGGGCGGCAACAGCAGCAGCTACTTCGACTGCAACAGGTTCTGCTTCGACAGGCTCTGCTTCGACTGCCTCAACAACGGTTGCTTCTGCAGTTGCGGTTTCGGGAACGTGATTCGCTGTATTGCACTTTGGACATCGCACACGACGTCCTGCTAACCGATCGTTCGCCTGGTGCTTGGCACCACACTGGATACATTGAAATGCAATTGCCATTTAACGAACCTCCATTTCATCCAGAGTCTCGACCTGCTGAATCGAAATCGACTTAGGATTTGCCGTGGTGGCGGAATCCAAAGCATCGACTAACGCCTGCAGCATCGCTTCTTCTTCGATAAACACTCTGATAGTCACCGATTCATGCTGTTCCGTGATCGCACGGCGAAGCGTTGAAGTCAAATCCTGTTTGCCAACGACTTGCTGTTGCCAGTTTGGCGTGCGTACAAAACAAGCTCCCCTGGCATCCACGCCAACATCGATGAAAACGTCTTGCTGATCTTGGAAATTGTGCGAGGCGGAATCAGATTCTGGCACAGGCGTGGCGATCGCTTTTTGCAAAGCAAACGAGGCCGTCACCATGAAAAAGACCAACAACAAAAAAGTCACATCGACCATCGAAGTCATATCGACATCGCGATTGGAGCCGCGACGCTGTGCTGATTGTTTAGATCGATCAAACAAGGCTCAGTCCTCCTTCACAGCAATGTAGGTTGACGTAAGATCAGGAAAGTTATCACCAATGATCTTTTGAATCTTAGTGACCTCAGCGACCTTGACGTCTTTCTCGCCCATGATCATCACTTGGTCTTTCTTTCTACCGGTCGTCGTTTCGATTTCTTTGGTGACGTACTCAATGATCTCGGACTCGCGTGCAGCCTCGTCTTCGCTGAACTCGCGATCGTCACCTCGGCTGACTTTGACTTTCTCTGGCCCTAGTGGCTCTATGAAAATCACCGCGGAATCCTTTGCTGAAACCAATTGCCCGTTGTCGGCATCGGGAATGTCCTTCATCTGGGTCGGATCAAACTTGGAACACACGACAAAGAAGATCAACAACAAAAAGGTAATGTCGATCATCGGCGTGATGTCCATTTCTTCATCGATTCGCTCCTTCTTTTCGATCGTGAAATCGTCGTCGTTTTCATTCTCGTCCATCAATCTGCCTTCTAACTAAAGCGGTTCACAAAATCCACTTGCCGATGCACTAACCAGTACTTAGGCATCACCGGTACGTTGCATTCCAGCCTTGAATGCTTCTAGGAATCGTGTGACCCCTGTACCAACCAAATCTTCCATCTTTGCGATGCGAATGTTGACTTTCTGGACCAAGATCATCAACGGAATCGCAATCGCTAGACCACAAGCAGTTGTACGCAGCGCGATGTTAATGTCGTTCGCCAACAATGACGGTTCGACATTTTGAGCACCAGCCAACGTACGGAACGCTCCCATCATCCCGAATACTGTTCCAAACAATCCAATCATCGGCGCGGACTTGATCACCGTGCTTACCCAGCTAAGCCGATAGTCCAGATCGCTCATCACATCACGCTCGAAGCGATTCATCATCACCTGGCGTGCACGTTTGAAGCCTTGTTCGCGATTGTTCATCGCGATGTTGGCCATTTGCGGCAGTGCCCGTGAGTCGCCGTCGCAGTACTCTTCAACGCCTTCAAAGTCGCCAGCCTCCAACATCTGCTGGACGTCGTCCATAAAGAGATCTTGTTCGGATTCGCTTTTGAATCGCTTTTGGCCGACGCGTGTCCACACCACCACAATGCAATACAGGCCCCACAACGCAACCGCCGCGAGGGCACCATAAGTTGAATTGGAGATGATGTCGAAAATTGAGAATTCAGCAAGGATCATCAAAAGTCAGTCCTTCACTCGACGAGAAAAGAGTTAAATGGGAAAATGGGTCGGCATGTCCGGCGCGATAACAGCGGCGTGCTTTTTGGCGTATTTTTGGCCGGAACAGTTCCGATAACCTAATTTTTCCAAGCGCCGATGACCAGCGACAGAGTGTGAAGTTCAGTGGTATCTTTGACTAATCACACGAAACCTAAACCCCTCCGCTGCTCTCCAGCTCTCAAAAACCGTTTTGGCGATCGATTCGACCGATTCCACGCCTTTTGACTTGGCGTACTCCAGTTCAATCACCGAAAGCTTTTTTTCCAGCGTTTCAGGAACTAATTTGACGATTTCTCGCCCCTCAAATCTTATTTTTGCTTTTCGCAGGAATGTTCGTTCGTAATTGCTTAGCGGTGTCGCCCGTCGCCACGAAAAGTACAAACGCTTTTCTTGCGACGCTTTGGGTTGGTGCCGAGTCTCAAGTCCCGATGAAAAGCTCTTGGCATAATCCAATCCTGGTTCTCCGCCACCAAAAACTGCTAGCTCAATCTCGAAAAAGTCCAACTGCTGAGCGTAATCGCTTGCGTTGTTAGCAGAAAACAACAATTCCCAACGCAGCCACTTGCCGATCCCGTCGCCTGGTTGGTCACCCTCGCCTCCCTCTCGCTCGGCGATGCCGTTTTTACCCTTCGGTGCTCCACTGCCATCCTGGTTGCCCTCAAACTGGGCAGCAAGCCGGCTCAGATCCTGAACTGAAAGCTGAGCAAGCATCTGTTGGGGCGCTGGCTCCGTTAAATCTTCAATCTCTGCTCCCGATGGCACTTCGAATGGGTTGTCAAAATCTCCCTGCGAACTGGACGTGTTATTCACTCGATAAGCCGGAACGAGATCTGATTTCGGCTCAAAGCTTCCCGATATCAACCACATCATGAACAGCAAGGCACAACCCACACCAAGTATGACAATCAGAGCCACGAAGAATGACGCCCATAAATCGTGCTTACTGGGCTGCATGTCAGTTCGCATTCTATTTCCAACTCCAACAAGTTGATTGACAACAACACACTAGAAAATTGCCTCCAAGATCAAAGGCGATATCCGTGGCAAAACACGAACGCTTTCACATCTGAGTTATGCATTTGGCGGACCAGCCGGACCAGCATTTGGCGGATCAGTTATGCATTCAGCAGACCGCCAATGCCATGTTCAGACCAGAGCGTTGGCTCTTTTACTGGTTACAAATACGCAACCGCCCGCCCAGACTAACGGGCAAGAGTGTGGCTACCGATCGACTAGAACCTAGCGACCGCGGCGGTAGCGCTGACTGATCACTTCAAACGCGTAGCCGCTACCTTCTGGCTTACTTTCATAGATCGTTTTGGCAATGTCATTCGGAGCTTTTCGATTGTTTTTCTCTGCATACTTTCTCTCCAAATCCTGGAGGATGGCTTGCAGGTTATCATCGATCAACCGAACCACATTACGTCCAGATGGCAACTGAACACCAGCACGCTGCAGGTACTGACGCTCATAGCTAATGAACGGCGTTTGCGTTTTCCATGAAAAGTAGATCCGCTTTTCTGAACTCGCTTTTGGATTGTGTCGTTTACGCGGCGATGAAGAAAGATTCGATGCGATGTCCAAGCCCTGGATTCCTCCGCCGAATGCTGCCAGTTCAATTTGGTAAAAATCCAACTGCTGCGCATAGGCTCGCGAATTATTGGCCTTGAAATTCAACTCCCAACGTTCCCACATCGGGATGATGTCCTCGCCTTCGCCCTCAGGGCCAGGCGGACGACTATCACCAGCACCCGTACCCGATGTCGTTGCGACCGCTTGGGTATCAGCTGTTGTCAATGATGCGGCAACGGAACTGACTGCATCTGTGACCGCTTCGATCGTATCGGCCAATGTTGGCTCTGTCAGTTCCTCGACTTCTTCAGCACCTGGCGGTTCGAAATCGCGTTCAAAGCCTTCGGGGTTTTCACCCCGACCAGCTGGATTCTCGATCTGTGGCTTCAGTGGCTTTGGTCTTGGGTCACCACTTAGCAACCACATGATGAACAACATCAATACAAAGATGCCCATGAACCAAATCAATGCCATGAAAAACGAAGTGACAATGTCAAACTTCGTTATCCGCAAACCCTCGCCCTCAAGCTCTGGCTCAGGAGCGACGTCAACTTCATTGGTTTCTTCTGGTTCTACAATCGTGGCCATGTTTGACTCAGCTTAACAAGACTAGTGGGTTCGCTACTGGAACCGTCGTTTCATCCTAATTCAATCCAACTGGGTTTGGGTGCAGCGACTGACACCACTGAACATCCATCTTCTGGCAGCGGTGAATATTATCGCTGATCCCTGACCTATTCCAAAAATACGTGATCGGGAAACATCGTCAGGTACCACTGGCGCCACTTTCGCTGGCCATTGAACGTCTGACTGCCAGTGGGGTCATCAGGCATGCCATAGCCATCGAACTTTCGACTGATGAATCGCAAGCCGTCACGTGCAAGGCGTTTCACCATTTTGTCACCGTCCGTCAGAGCATAGATCAATGCGGGCACAACTCGCATTTCATCACTTTTGCCCAGCAAGCGAGCGGCCACACGGCGTGCCTGCCACGACTTGCTTCCCCGCACCAATCGCTCCAGTCGGTCCAGTTGTGCAGCGCGGTCTTTGGGGTCTTTTGACAGAGCTAGGTTGTCTGGCAAAGCTTTTCCATTCAACTTATCTGGGTCATCATCATCCAAGATATCCAGCATCTGATTGACTTCCGTCGCAATCGGTTTTGTTTCGACCGAACCATTTGCACCCAACTTTGCATTGGTAACATCGTCGTCGAATCCGAATCCGCCTCGAGCACTTCCATCGACAACGGAACTGATGGATTTTTGAGTACTGCGAAGCAAGAACAGGATGGCGAATGAAGCGTTAATGTGGGGTGCAGTGTAGCTCTTGGCGTCCTTGAATCCACCATCAGCACCTTGCAATTTCCTCAACTCGTCAACGCCACGGTTGTACCAGGCAGGACTCTTGTCTTTGGCTTTTCCATAAGCGATCTCGATAAAGCTCTCATAGCGTTCAAGCGAGTACAGTTCGTAATAGAAAAAGTCAGGACTCTTTATTCGCTTGAACATTTTATCGCGACGGAAATTTTCCATCGCACTACAAGCTCGCAAGATCGGTTCTTTGGAAAGCTTGCCACGTTTTCGACGTCGCGAATTGTTGTCTTCTTTGTAGAGCTTGATGGCTTCGGGCAGCCCAGGAATGTTGGGGTCGTTGGCAAATTGCGTGTCGCCCCAGAGCCGCAACGCGTCGCCTGCGATCAAAAGGCTACTGCCACCAGCCAAGCCCATTGAATAAGTCACACGCGATTTTTGTGCAATCAGCGGTTTGCCAATACCTGGATCTTCTCCTTGGTATGGCCATCCACCTGACGGATCCTGGACTCGCAACAACCACGCAGCCGCTTTGCCAACCTTTTGGTAGTCAAGTGGAATACCCAGGCGATCCAAAATCCAAATCGCCAGCAAAACATACTGCGTCTGGGAAATGTCGCCCGTTTTATAGTCGTGATAGGTCCAACCACCATCGGTGTGCTGAGTTTCAAATAGGTATCGCTGAATCGCAATCAACTGCGGCTTGTACTTGACCGCATCGATCGAAGACAGCAACAGCACAGCAACCGGTGCATCGTAATTGATCTTGTGCGTGTTACCGGCGTGCGGGTCTCTGGCCAATTCTACCGCAGCCGCAATTCCACGCTGCACCATCGCATGGTTGGAGTCGTAGTCCGATTTATAGTGCGCGTAAGCGAGCAAAATGTCTTCGCCACGATCGTCTTTGGTTCGCTTGTAACTCTCCAGGAAACTGGCAGCCTTTTTCACCATTCCCTTGACGATAGGATCTTCAGGTGTGTAGGCCTCGGAGTTTTGCACGCAAAGCGACGAGATCAAAATTGCGATGCAAGCGATCGTAGTTTTCTTGACCACTGATTTAACCCAAAATGTGTAACTAGTACCGATAAGAAATTCCCTTCAAACACTCAACCGCGAACCGATTGACGAGTCAATACATCATACCCTAGGATCTGCCTCGAACGAATTGATTTGGTTCCAGGGTTTTGCTAGTTTTTGCCTCTGGCATCGAATATCATCAAAAGTTCACTAACGGTCAGGTAGCTCAGTTGGTAGAGCACCGCCCTGAAAAGGCGGGTGTCGGCGGTTCGAGCCCGCCCCTGACCACTCTTTTCCCGCCTGTCTTGCCCTTTCATCAAAGACATCAACAGGACGCAACAATCAGCCGGTTCGTCTTGTTTTAAACGGTTCTAGCTCAGAACCGTCCGCCAAACCAAATCATCGTCATCTGCTGGGGCGACGGCTTCAGAGCTAAAAGAACACAAAAACTGGCAAATCCACTCTTTTAAAGCTCGGCAGGCCGCCTTCGAATGTGCGAGAATCTTGCCGCAATCGTTTTTAGCCCCCTGAACCCGACCGTTAGACCGTTCCGCCCATGCTATCACCCATTCGCACTCAGAAAAATACTCTCGCTGTACTTTTCTTAGCTCTACTGTTCGGCAGCGTTGCCCAGGCGACACCACAGGATTCTGAAACCCCACCCGATCAAGCGGTTGCTGCTGCAAACGAACCTGGCGATGACATGGCCGCCAAGCCAGATGCGGTAGAAAAAGAGGAGCTGGTGGATGGGATCGACAAAAAAATCGACGAAGCTTTCAAGCCGATTTCGGACTTCTTTTTTGATGCGATCTTTTTTCAGGTCTTCAAAAAAGAACAAATCGACGAAAAGACTGGCAAAGTCATCCTAGGCGACGATGGCAAACCAGCACTTAAAGGGGTCCCGTTCGTTTTGATCCTGCTGGTTTTCAGCGCGGCATTTTTCACCATCGTTTTTGGATTCGTGAACATCACGAAATTTGGAACTGCGATCAATGTTGTCCGAGGAAAGTATGACGACCTTGATAAACGAGAAGCCGACGAGAATGCACTGGTGCACCAAGAAGATGGTGATATTGTCGACACCATCGGCGATGAATCCAGCCACGGTGAAGTTTCGCACTTCCAGGCTTTGGCGACCGCCGTCTCTGGAACAGTCGGCAACGGAAATATCGCGGGCGTCGCGTTGGCGATTGGTGTCGGTGGGCCAGGTGCAACGTTTTGGATGATCGCATGCGGACTACTTGGCATGTCCACAAAGTTTGTTGAATGCACACTGGGAGTTCATTACCGAGACATCGATGAGGATGGTACGGTCTACGGTGGACCTATGTACTATTTGTCCAAGGGCCTGAAAGAACGTGGCCTTGGTGTGATCAGCAGTATCCTGGCAGTCATCTTTGCCGTTTGTTGCATCGGCGGTTCATTCGGTGGCGGCAACGCTGCTCAATCCAACCAAGCAACTTTGGTCATCAAGGACTTGATCGGACTTCAAAGCAGCACCGCTGGAACGCTCATTGGAATCGTCATGGCGGTTCTAGTTGGGATCATCATTATCGGTGGCATCAAACGCATCGCGTCGGTTACCGAAAAAATTGTGCCGCTAATGGCAGTCATGTACTTGCTCGCTTGTCTATACATCATCGTGACAAACCTGGGCCTGACTCTTGACGCTTTCAAACTGATTTTCAGCGAAGCATTCACAGCGAACGCGGTTGGCGGCGGCGTGATTGGAATTCTATTGATTGGCTTTACTCGAGCCGCTTTTTCAAACGAAGCCGGTGCGGGTTCAGCATCGATCGCCCACTCAGCGGTCAAAACGCGTCACTCGGCGTCGGAAGGTTTGGTCGCCTTGCTTGAGCCGTTCATTGACACGGTCGTGATTTGCACGATGACAGCGTTGGTCATCATCATCTTCAACACCGGCGGAGCGCAATTCGATTGGGGTGGCGATGGAACAGGTGCTGTTGTGATCGGCGGCGAAACACTCGAAGGTGCTGGGATCACATCCAAAGCGTTTGCGGAATTCATCCCATACTCAAATATTTTCCTAACCGTTGCCGTCGTTCTGTTTGCTGTGTCGACAATGATCTCCTGGTCCTACTATGGACTTCAATCATGGAAGTTCCTTTTCGGTCGTAGCAAAATTGCCGACCTGACATACAAGCTGATTTTCTGTTTGTTCATCGTGATCGGCTCGGCAGCAAACATGAGTTCTATCTGGAAGTTCTCCGACGCGATGATCTTTGCCATGGTTTTCCCGAACATGGTCGGACTGTTCATCCTGTTCCCAGTGGTTCGGAAAGAACTTCGCAGGTACCTGACGGCAATCCGAAACCGGTCTGCTTAATCTTGCGAGATATGATTTTCAGTGATCGCGAATTCAACCGAGCGCGATCAAGACACTACGGATCAAATACGACGTCTGTGCTTTGAAACGTCTCTGCATTATCAACGTTGTTGGCTTGACCCCTGACCTGCTGAGGTTCGCGCCTCGGCTGTCCGCATTGGGCACCGCGAAAGCATGGCGTAGCCCCGTGCCAGCGGTGACTTGCACTTCGCAAGCCACCATGCTGACCGGACTTTCGCCTGCAGAGCACGGGATTGTCGGCAATGGTTGGTTCTATCGCGACACCCAAGAAATCCGGTTCTGGCAACAAGCTCGTTCACTGATCCAAGGCGAACCGTTCTACGCAGGTTTCGATACCGCCAAGATGTTTTGGTGGTTCAATCAGTCTTCTGGTGTTCGCTACAGTGCGACCCCAAAACCACACTACGGCTGCGATGGGTCCAAAGTTTTTGACATCATCGATAACACTGAATGCGAACTGACCAAGAATATTGGGCGATTCCCATTCTTCACTTTCTGGGGCCCCAACGCAGGGCTTCCTTGTAGTGAATGGATTGCCAAAGCAACTGCGATTGTCCTCAAAGAAAAGCAACCGCAGCTGACGATGGCGTACCTGCCACACTTGGACTATGACTTTCAACGCTTTCCCGTCCAAGATCCTCAGCGGGTCCGAGAAGTCGATCAGGCAGCCGGTTTGATCATTGACGCTGCTGACCAAGTCGGCGCTACGGTTGTTGCCGTTTCCGAATATGGCCTGACGCCGGTCGACCAGCCTGTTCACATCAACCGGATTCTTCGCGATGCAGGCTGGCTGGCAGTACGCGATGGACCGTTCGGTGAAATGATGTTGCCTGGTGAATCTCAAGCATTCGCTGTTGCCGACCATCAAGTCGCCCATGTCTACGTCCAGAACCCAGCACTGAAAACGGAAGTGCAAGCGTGCTTGGACAAGGCGGCAGGAATCGATCGCGTTGTCGAACCCGCCGAACTGGAGCTGGACCATCCTCGTAGCGGCGAACTGATCGCGCTGGCAAAACCGAATGCTTGGTTCACATATTACTACTGGTTGGACAATCAAAAGGCGCCAGATTTTGCGTCGACAGTCGATATTCACCGCAAACCCGGCTATGACCCTTGCGAGCTGTTCGCAACCAGCAAGCTAAAAGCGATCGCTCGCGTCGCCCAAAAGAAGCTAGGCTTTCGCTACAAAATGGATGTGATCCCTCTCGACGCTCGGCTCGTCAATGGCAGCCACGGTCTGTTGAACACTGGCGACAACGGTCCCCTGATCATCGGCCCCGGCGACACACCAAGTACGATGCAAGGCTTCAAGAGTTATGTGCACAGCTTGCTAGCCTAGCCAAAGCTATCACCAAGTGGTCGTTGCGACTTGTTCCGCGTACCATCGCTGGGTGTTTTGGTATTCAATGAATCATTGTTTCTTCGGTCGTGCCGCATTCGCCCGTCGGTCTATCGGCAGAGTGCCGGTGATGTTCGCGGGCGGCAGCACGCGGGTTGATGGTTGCCGAAATCGGCCG
>CAYNNP010000130.1:0-18637 GCA_964398215.1 uncultured Pirellulaceae bacterium
TACTTGCGTCCGAAGTTCCGGCAATTGCAGCGTTTGCTCGGTCCGGCCTACCCCATAGGCGCAAGCGAGGGATTCGCGTTGTCCCTCGCTCACGCGTCGGGTTACCAAAATGACCGCGGCGCCTCTGAGCCTGTGGTACTCGTATTGTGATGGCTCTTTGCGATCCGGCAAAAGGAGCCGCTGGATGCACCGGATCGCTCTTTCCCGGTGATTCGTGCCTTGGCAACCGAAGACCATTGGCCGTGAAACCGGCAGCATACGTACTGCCGCAACAGCCCGCGTAATCCGCTAGCAATTCGTGGCGACGCCGCGATTGTGCCAACTTTTGAGTATTTGAAAGCATCAATGCTCCGATACCTCTCTTGAACACCTGATTTATCAAGTGTAAGTGCTCAAGCGACAGATTGATCGGTCCTCCGGCTAACCCCCGGTACTCAAGGCCTGGACGGGGCAAGACTCCGCAGGACGCAATCGATGAATTGTTGAAAAGAGCGCTGGCAAGTTAACTATATACCTCCATGGAGAATCACGATGCGTCGTGTAATCGTTCCTGCTCTGCTAGCCGTTGCAATGCTAGCTGGCAACGCCCAAGCGGGCGGTCTTTTCAGTAAATTGTGTGGTGGCTCAAGCTGCGATACTGGTCCTTCTTGCGGATGCGAGTCAGTTTACGCTGCTCCTTCTTGCGGCATCGAAGCTGCTTCTTGCGGCGGATGTGCTGGTGATTGTGGCATGATCGCTCCATCATGCGACATGGGATGTGACAGTGGCTGTAGCACTGGCGGAGGCTGCGGCCTCTTCCAAGGCGGCCTGTTGAAGAAATTGTTCGCCAAACGTGGCGGATGCGGTGGATGTGACAGCGGATGTGGCGCTGCACCTTCTTGTGGCTGCGAAATCGCTGCACCTTGTGGTGGCGGATGTGCACCAGCTCCAACTTGCGGTTGCGAAGTTGCTGCACCTTGCGGTGGCGGATGCTCTGGTGGATACGCAGCTCCAACTTGCGGATGCGAAGTTGCTGCTCCTTGTGGTGGCGGATGCGGACCAGCTCCATCTTGCGGTTGCGAAATGGCAATGCCATCTTGCGACAGCGGATGTGCTGCACCTGCTAAATGCGGACTGCTAGGCAAGCTTTTCGGCAAGCGTGGCGGTAGCTGCGGTGGCGGATGTGCTGCACCAGCTCCAACTTGCGGTTGCGAAATCGCTGCACCTTGCGGTGGCGGATGCTCAACTGGATACGCAGCACCAACTTGCGGATGCGAAGTTGCTGGTTGCGGTTGCCGCTAAGCAAACTAACTAGATCGAGACCTGTGAGTTACTTGACGTCTGTTCTACGAAGTTCTTCGCCTTCTCTCCCTTCGGCCAACGACAACGTAAAACACAACTTGTTTATCTAGCTAAAAAAATCAGCCCCAGAGATCTTACGGTCTCTGGGGCTTTTTTCATTGAATGATCTATTTTTCGGTTACATCACCAAAGGCGTGTCGCCTACGCAAGCGTGGTTCTAAAACGAGCCGCGAACTCCGATAGATCCTGGATATCGACGTCTCCATCACCATCGATATCATGTCGATCCAGGAACGATGAATCGCTAGCTTCCGTCCGGAACGCACTCGAAAAATCACCCAGATCACTGATATCAACATCGCGGTCTCCATCGGTGTCACCGAAGTACCGGAAGAACAAATCAGATGCTTGGTCTCCAAACGTGACGTTTCCGACCAACGCGGGGCCATGGTTGACTTGGCTGACCTTCGCTGCGTCGATTGACAATTCATAGTTGCCATCGACCAGAGAGTTTGCACCGTTGCTGCGGGTGAGAACATGAGAGCCTGGGTCAAACGTGATCAGTGCGACGGTGTTTCCATCGGTGACCGTCGTTGAAACATTCAGTGTCGTAATCACTGCATCATCACCCACATGCCTGATAGAAAAAGCGTCCGGCTGAATCTCGACTTCATTGTCGAACTCGATTTCTAATTCTGTCAGCAGGTTTCTTGATGAGTTTCCGGAGTTCAGCGACACTTGGCTTACTTCTGGAGTGGGAACGATCGAGACCTGATAGTCTTCGACTTCACCATCTGTTGCGAAACCAGTGGTGGACAATCCTCCGGCGGTGCTAACACGTACGCGAGCATGCGCCTGTCCAAGCACAGCGTCGGAACCAATGTTGTAACTAAGCAGCGTATCGCCATCGGTTATCGCTACGTTATCAAGTACTTTCTCGTCGTTTTCCCAGGTTCCACTGCCGTCAAAATCGACCCAAGCATCAACCTTGGCTTCGGTTGCGTTTTGCAAGTTCACAGACACAAACGCTTCGGTTGCATCGACGCCGATCTCATAAAAAGTGACACCATCATCATCGGCTCCGTCACCGGCAGAATCACCTGATGCTTGTCCATCTAAGTCGCCATCGCGATTGGAACCCAGTCGCGGCCCGCTCGTATCGTGACGGGCTCCGTTGTCGGCCAGAGTCACTGGGAACGTACCGGCTGCATCACCGTAGTCGCTGCCCAGCAAATCGTCATCAACAATGGTGCCGACGATCGGATCGCTGGCCAAGGGACCACCAGAATTGCTTAGCAAAACAAATTCAAAGGTTTCGTCTGGTTCAACGTCGTAGTCTCCGGCAACAGGCACTTCGACAATCACGGTAGATTCACCGATCGCAAAGCTTGCTGTTCCCGATGGTAGGCCGCCCACAAAGTCAGACGCGTCGACGGGGTTGACTCCGGTTGGCCGCACTTCCCACTCAACGTCAATCGCTTTCTGATCAAAGCCCGACCTCGGGATTTCGAAAGTAATGACATTGGTGCCTGTGTCAGATTCTACATGCTCCGGAATTTCAAAGGTCGCAGCGCTGGGTAGGTCCGTCGTGATGGGAGTCCACGCGGTAAAAGCTGATTCATCGTAGCGTTCGATTTCTGTCCAGTTGTTACCATCCAAAGAGAACTCCAACACAACGTCTTCGCCGTTTTCGGTGGCATTCAGTCCGCCGCCGTTTGCATCTGCAAAGATCAGGTCAAACTGTACTTGAGCACCAGGAGTTGGTGAGACAAGCGCGGTTTCAGCGATTCGTGCGCCATTGAATCCGTTGAAGAACAATGCGTCCCCGTCCGTCCCTGGGAATGTATCGCGCGGTTCTGCGTTTTCGATCAATTCCCAATTAGCGTTGTCGATAGCGGGATCAAAGTCATCGAAGATCCCTGTGCTGGTGATGGTAAAGTCATCAATTGCCCAATGATCAAAGTTACCATTGCTGAATGCAACTTGGCGAAGGCGGAACTGCGACGAGGCGGAAAGCGCGACGATCGATTCATCATCATCGATCTGGCCCTCGGCGGATTCCCGACCCTCGGTGATCAAGAAATCTTCGCCCGTTGGAATGGTCAGCTCAATTTCGTAAGTCTCGTTGGATTCAACATCAATGTCTCCTGCGATGTCAATCGTCAAGACCTTTGAGGTTTCTCCTGCAAGGAACTCAAACGTTCCAGATTCGGCTGTGACAAAATCGTTAGCATCCGTTGCGCCGCCAGCGACACGTCGCCAACCCACGGTGCTCTGGATACTATCGTTGCCAAGACGGTCAATCGTGAATGTATGCGATGAACCTGTGGGCGAATCACCTTCCGCTGTTCTTGTGTCGACCGCAGAAATCCCAAACGCCGACCTGGACTCCAGGACTTCGATGCCAGCGACGCGGTCGGCAACACGATAGGTCCCCGAATCGACGATGCGGACCTCAAAGTACTCGTCTGGTTCGACAACTCCATCGTCAGCTACTGGGATACTGAATGTCGCAGTGCCACCGACCAGTGAAACCGTTTGGACCGTTGGGCCACCAAAGTCCGAAAACTCCGTTGAGTTCGGTGCTGGCAAACCAGGAGCCGATTGCCGAGCCCGAACGACTTCAATAACAACATCCTCGGTTCCGCCATCGCTAGCTGTCAACGTAAACGAAGCGTCAAAGCCTTCGACTACCGACGCGGTGTTAGCTGCCAGCGACAGCGTCGGTGTACCTGATGCTACGACCGTTCCAGAAATTCCGTATTGGCCCAAACTTCCGTAGTCGCTGTACCCAATTGGACTGGTAATCGTATAGGGAACTGGGTCCGGTTCGCTGAACGTGTCGGTCAGTGGGTTGTAGGTGTTGTTGCGTGCGACACCATCAATTTTGATGAAGTACTCGCCGGCTGCCAAGTTCACGTCGGTAAACGCTGCATTCAGATCGTCTTGAGGATTTGAATCCTGGATGAAGTTTCCAGACGAGTCAAACAGGCCTGCCCAAACATCCAAATTTGGTTTGTAACCCAAGACATCCACGTTAATCGAAACGTTACCCGCGCCCGTCGTGAACTTGAACCAGTCAGCATCCGTGTTCTGCTCAATGATTCCGAAGCCCTCGATTTCGGTGATTCCTACTTCACTGATTTGCGTTGCGTTTTCTTGAGCGTCCGCGTGATCATCGGGTGCGTATGGAAAGTTCGCATCCTGAACGATGACAGCCAAATCGTCTTGCGTATTATTGGAGTTAAGGTAAACACCATTACTCCATTGTGTGATTTGTCTACTAAAGGGAGCGCCTAAGATTGGCCCCCAGCCTGTCGCTCCGTTTCCATGGCCACCGTAGTAGGTCTGGGAGCCAACGCCATGATGATTCAGTCCAAGTTGGTGACCAACTTCATGACTGACAGTTTCACTACCCGCGTTGAGGCCACCGTTGTAAACCAAAGCAGGTTCGTCCGCGAAGTCATCAAATGCGCCAAGGAATGCGTGTCCGCCACAACCACAATTGGCAAACGTATCCCTTGTCATCACGGCACGAGTTCCCCAACGCTGATCGTCCGCACCGTTCCTGCGTAAATCATCCAAGTCAGCGGGCTCTTCCGTGGTGACATTGATATCGAACGGTGCAAAGTCATCGGCAACAACTTGCCAGATCTCTTGTATCAACTCCAAACGGGAATCTGAAAAATTATTGTTCGTGGTGCCCCAGTAATTTGGATGCACGATTTCGGAGAGTCCGTAGGCGCTATTCCATGACGTGCCTACCGTCGTGTGCCCATCAAAGTCAATGTAAAGAGTGAAGTTTGAGTCGGGCCGACTATGGAGTTTAAATGTATCCTCCAACGGAAACGGAGCTGCTTGTTGTGGCGAATCATCGCCATCGCTGCCGTCGGTTGGAAAGTCGCCGCCTGCGAGCGGTGCGTTTAACGCGAAAGCTTGTATCGGTGGGACTGGTTGGCCGATCTGCCGCGGACCGTGGAACATTGAAATGATTCGTGGGTCAGTTTCAAAATCCCCTATTTCCTCGTTGCTGGCACCAACATCACCAGCCAAGAGTCGGCGAGTTTCCAATCTTTGAATACTTCGGCGCACGTTCTTAGCACGCCGGTTGCCTTGAATAGTCAAACCAATACCCGATAGAAGTGAATTGGATTCTGAAAAGCAACCAGACTGTAATCCGATTGACCCATATTTGGGTGTCGCCAGTCTAACACGAACTATTCAGCCGTTGAAAGTGAATGCCGCCTCGATGCTTGCAAAAACGAGTCTTTCGTCGCCTGATCAAATTCTGTTAGGAATCCTGTTCAGAACCCTTGTCACAATTCATCGTTTTTAGCGTATTTCTATGCTCGGTGGCGATTACAAACTAAACCGATGTTCACGAGAATGTTTCTCGCAAAAGCGACCGCTGCGCGAGGGAGAGAGCTTTTATAGCGTCGTTTTGGAGCTAGACGAGGAATATGAACGCCGCGATTACTCCGCGGAAGCTTGGAAGGAGCCGCCTGAGGGAACGATCGGTGTCTGGAAAAACCGGATGCCAACAGCCAATGAACGCAAGCTCGTTTTGGCACCGCGCGAAGTCCTTTTAGAGTTGCTTTGCAAGATGGAAGAGTTTCCTGATAAAGGAAAGCTGCGGTATGTGTTTGCCTTGATGTTGCTGCGGAAAAAGATCGTGCAACTTTATGATACAGGCGAACCGCTGGACAAAAGCGTGTTGATGGTAAAGGCCGCCAAGGACTCCAATCCCATCGCCATCGACGCCCACCCAATCAACCGTAGTGAATCTGAAGAACTGACAGAAGAGCTACAAGACTTGTTGTACTGTGAAGCAAGCGAGCTTGACGAAGAAGAACACACGGTCACGGAATGACTTTCGGAAGCCACCGAATTCTCCAATACATTTTTGGCGCACGGATGCGAACAACCTACTGGATCCTAATCATCTTGGTCTGCTTTGTCTCAGGTGGTGCCACATGCGCGAACCGGCAAACGCAGCTCCCGTTTCCGCAACCACCACAAGTTCTGTCGACGACACCATCGCTAGCCGAAGTAACCCAAGCGGTCAATCGCGTCTCGACGATTCGGCAACTCGGCAGCAACTCAGTTTCGGTCGAAGTGCTTTCGATGAAGGTGCCAAAGCTGACAAACTCGACTCTCAGCATCCAACGAGATCGCGATTTTCGTTTAAAAGCTGGCTTGGCGCTCGCGATGGGTGCGGGCGTTGATCTGGGAAGCAACGCGGAACGTTTTTGGTTTGAAGTTCCCGAGACGGCAATGTCGCGCACACTCTACTTTGCCTCGCATGAGCGATTCCGCCAGCAGATTACCCGCTCTGTGTTGCCCGTCGACCCGACGTGGATCACCGATGCACTTGGTTTGGCAATCATCGATCCAGCGAACGTCGTCGCAGGACCGGTCCGCCGTCCCGACAACAAACTGGAAATTCGTAGTACCATCACGATGCCAAATGGTGTCTATCAACAAGTCTATTTTGTTGACCCAGGCGGCGGTTTCGTGACCGATATTTTCTTGTACGCACCCAATGGAAACTTGATTGCGACCAGCAATGCATCGGGGCATCGATTCTACGAAGAACACCAATGCGTGTTGCCTCATAGTGTCGTGCTAAACCTTGTGCCCAACCAAGGGCCAGAGTTGAAATTGAAAATTGATGTTGGTGACTACGCCGTCAATCAGCTTTTGACCGGCGACCCGAACGTATTCAAGATGCCCAATGGTGCTCAGCGCAAAGTTGATTTGACAACTTTGTCAGGATTGGGGCCAGCCGCTATCGCGCCAGTTGGATATACAGCCAGCCAACCCGCACCGAATCCCATTCGTGGCACAACCAAACGCCGCCGATTATTCAATCGGTAAAACATGAAATTGCCAGCCAGTCCGCTTCTGAGGGCTGAGCCAGCTTCCGGCACTCTATAGGTGATCCCATGTGCTGTAAGCGTTTAGAACTTTCTCGCCGCATGCGTCATACCACTGCAGCTCGATGCGGCGAATTTTGTCAATCTTCTTAATTTCGTATTCTGGCCCGCCGTCCAGCCGGGTAAAGATCGGTCGATTCGTTTCTAGTTCATAGAATCTTGCCCACAAGGGACTTGCTGAATCGTCCTGGACCAATTTTTGTGCCTTTCGAGAATATCGATGGCCGACAATCTTGGTTGATCGAAACCAATGCACGCCTGATCTGACCGCGTCGATGACTTCTAGTGACGGATCATCCAAACGCATCAAAAACAACAATACCTCGCCGCTTTCAATCGTGGCCAGAGGTGGATCTTGGTCGCTTTGCTGCTGAACTGGTTTCAGCAAATCCGTGTCGTTCTGGGCACACCAGATTGTTCGTTCGCCATTCACAACGACTTGGCAATCAAGAATACAGTTGACGGCTTTTTGCACTGCCGTTTCAGCACGCGTCCGCTGGCTTGCGTCCAGAAATGCGAAGTCATCATCCGTGACAACTTCGCGCAGAAAATTCATCAATCCAATCATGCAATTGCATTCGAACGTGTTGGATCGATTGGAATTGTCTGTGGAAGTATGCTGTTTAGCCCAACCACCGTTCTGATACTGGGCTTCAAGAATCAGATCAACGCCTTTGACAACGGCTTGCTTATACCGGACGTCATCGGTTAATCGGGCCGCCCGGGCCAGCGTCCGCAGTTCGCTGGTTGTTGCACCATTCGCAAAGGACCCGGACAGTTGCTTGCGGTCGCCTTTGAATAGAATTTTTGTCGTATTTCGGTTCGGCCAATCACCGTTTGGTGTTTGCCAAGAAAGAATGCAACTCAAGACGTGCTTGCCTTGATCACCAGAAAACCACTGATCAGGTTTGCCCACCAAATTTGCGGCGTTACTGTTTGCCTGCAACGGTAACGAGGTAACCAGAAGGAGAGTAGTAGCGAAAAGAGTTCGACTAGTCATGTGAGCATGCAAGGACTGTGGAGTGTGGACTCGTTTCCTTGTTCACCAATCTGTTTAAGCAAGAAGCAATTTCAATGGACGAGCCCCACAATTTGAGTTAGACGTGACTAACGGCGATAACAAGTGGGGCTTCCTGTAACGCCGTTAGCCAAGCCATCGGAATGCACCAAATGCCTAGCGCGGAACCAATCTACAACTTGAATCCATCAGCAAGGCAAAACACCCGGGTGCACTTCCATCGAGCAAAACGCTCTATTCTTAAAGCATGTTCTTTCGCAGGATCTTCCGGCATTTTGCGTTTTTTACTGTTTTTTTGTTTACTTCACCGAGCGATGCTCGGACTAGGAAGACACGGCTTCCTGATTGGTAGATGGTAAGTTTCGAAACTCGGTTTCCATGAAAAAACCGCCAACTGCAAAAGAGTTGACGGTTCGCGTTTCAAGCATCGTTCGCTTTGGCTAAGACGAACACGAAGTACTCTGCTTACATAACATAGACTTCAAAATGCTTGGCATACGCAGCCGTACATAAATGCCAGGTCGAGAAAATCCAAGGATTGACCACGGCAGGTTGCGAGCGACGTGGTCGTTGGCCTGACCACTGGAAAATTCCGGCAAGTTGGCAGCGCTCGTCCGGCGCTATCCAAAAAAGTATATTCACGCGTAGCTTGTCTGTAATTGTGCGATCGTCACAGGAGGCATCACTTCCTCCTAATATTCAGAGCGTCCATCGAGAGAGTTTCTTCCCAAATCGAAGATCTTTTCCGAAAAAAGCTCCACGAAACCTGAAACACACGGCAAATAGGTCGCCTGATTGATGAACTCGGCACAGCAAAGAAGGTCATTTTGGGGCGAATTTGACCACGAAGCAGTCCTTGGACTCTTCTTGTACCTCGGCTGCGATCGGCAAAAAGGTCTGCAATACATCGATGTGCGTTTTGCTGTGTAGCGACAATGGACCGGTCCGAAATCGACTCGTGTGGCCTTGGCTGGCAGCGAGCCCCATCGGCATCATCAGTTGGTCAGCAAGGTACTGGCCGACAGGCACATCACTTGCCAAATATGCTTTGGCCTCCCGAACAACGGATCTTGCAACTTGTTCTGCTGCGACGCCCCGTTGCCCAATTCCAATCATCAGCTCGGTAACGTTGGGCGAATGCAGTTCAATCATCACAACGTTTCCGGTGCCGACGGAGTCTTGCAGTTCGATGACTTCGCAGCAGCTTTCGGTCCAGCTCATTTTGCGCCGAATCACGTCACACTCGCGCACCCCAATATCACTTGGTAGATTCGCGACAACGGCACGTACTCGCGGCGTCGGTTTCTTGCATCCGCGTTCAATCAACTCAAGCCCGGTCAATTCATGTTGCGGTTGGATCGTGATTGAAAATTTGCCACCGCCCGCTGGAAAGAACCCGTACGAAATCAGATCCGCCGCGACGCGTGGCCCCATCTTTTCTAACTGCGGAAAGAACGCCTTGGTCAAAAAGTGAAAGGGAGGTGCCCAGGGATTGTGAGTTCCACCTGAGAACGCGACGGTTGATGGTTCGGTGGCAAGCATCAACGCTGGTAGTACGGTTTGGGCAACAAGTGACGTGCTGCCAGCAGTACCAACTTCAAAGCTATAGTCACCGGGCTTGATTGCTCCCGGCTCGAAAGTTAGCGAACTGGAATTCAGTTGGTCGCCAGTGACTTTGCCCTCGCAAATTTCCGCAGCAGCGCGAACACAGGTTACATGTTGTTTTTTAAGGCCAGATTTCTTCCGGCCAGCGCGGATGTTGGATATTGAAATCGGTGTCTGTGTGACCACCGACAACGCCAGCGAAGAACGAATGATCTGACCGCCACCTTCGCCTTGGGATCCATCGATTTCGATCATCCGTTTCTATACCCCGCTACGACCTGCCGCTTGTAGAGAATCAATTTGTCGATAGCAGCGACTGATCTATCGCTGGTCAAAATAGTGCAGTTTTTCAGGAGTGTCCAGACGCGGATTCGTCTCGTGCCAGATGAGTTTTAAATCGAGCTGCCCAGAAAACAAGTTATCATGATGGCCCGAACCAACTGAATTCGCCTTGAGTATGAAAACGATGTTGAAGCTGATTTTTGCTTTGTCCGCATTGACCATTTTTTCAGTCGCGAACGGCACATGCCAAGCTGAGAATGCACGACGTCCGAATATCGTTTTCATTTTGGCGGATGACCTGGGCTACGGAGATGTGCAATGTTTTGGCAAGTCGAAGTGTAAGATTGCGACCCCAAACTTTGATCGTTTGGCATCTGAGGGGATTCGTTTTACCGATGCCTATGCCAACGCATCGGTTTGTGTGCCAACGCGGGTTGCGATCATGACGGGCACGTATCCTTGGCGCCTGCCGAAGCCCTCAAAGGCAGGCCCGTGGGGATACCTGGGGGCACAGTTTTCGACACAGCAACATACGCTGGGCAAGATGCTGCAGGCTGCTGGCTACCACACCGGCTACGTTGGCAAGTGGCACCTCGGCACCGTGATGCAAACCAAGGACGGAAAAACACAGAGCCCTGATAACGTTGATTACTCGAAACCGCTTTCGGTTGGTGCGTCCGACCATGGCTTTGATGAAAGTTTCATCCTGCCCGGATCGTTGGACATGTACCCGTATGCTTTCGTGCGAAACAATCGGTGGGTAGGGAAGGTCACAGCGAAAAAAGGTTGGAGTGCGTTCAATCGAGTTGGGCCTGCCGAAGTTGATTTTGAAGACACCAAAGTCTTGGATACTTTTACATCCGAAGCCGAACGTTTCATTGGCAGCGCGATGGCGACACGCTCCGATGACAACGGCAAACCGTTCTTTCTATATCTTGCGCTCACTGCGCCGCACACACCAGTCAGTCCCAGCAGCACATTTCGCAACCAAAGTGGGCTTGGTATTTACGGCGATTTTGTGATGGAGACGGATCACTGTGTCGGTCGTATTTTAGATGCGCTGGACAAGCATAAGATTGCAAATGATACGCTGGTTGTTGCCACTTCTGATCATGGGCCAGCTGCCTACGCTGGTGTAATTGCGAAAGCAACATATGGGCAAAATCGATTGATGCAAGACGCTGGGCATTTTAGCAACGGGCCATTTCGCGGCTACAAATTCTCCGTCTACGAAGGTGGCTTGCGAGTTCCGATGGTGGCAAGATGGCCTGCTGTCAGCCCAGTCAATTCAAGCTGCGATCGAATCGTTGGGTTGCCCGACATGATGGCGACGTTCGCCGATGTCGCTGGCATTCAGCTTCGTGACGAAGAAGCGTTGGACTCATCTAGCTTGCTGCCGTTGCTGAAAGATCCCAGTGCGGAACCAGTTCGCGAATCGATTCTGCTGTCGGGAACTCATGGAATGTGCATTCGATCAGGAGCGGAAAAACTGTGTCTTTGTCCCGGCAGTGGAAGCCTAGGACGCTATGGCAATCACCCGAAAACCCAGAACGCTTGGGAGCAAGCACTCAAGAGTTACGGTAAAACCCCAACGAATCATGACGAACTGGCCCGCGCGCCGTTTGTCCAGTTGTTCAACGTGACCAGCGACCGACACGAAGATCGGAATCTTGCCAGCGAATCGCCTGATCGTGTGAAATATTTGTACGAAATGGCAAAGGAACAAATTTCTAGCGGTCGAACTAGGCCCGGAAAATTTTCCGCTAAGGCTCGCGATGTGAAGGCGATCCAAGCTCCCGGATTCGTTTGGAAATCACGAAAGGTAAATTCGGATGTCAGTATCGTTCACGAACCCGGACGCGGTATCACGGCGACATGCGATGGCAAGCCAATCTTGAAGTACAACATAGCGACCAAAGAGCCTCCGCATCCGATCGAAAAACTGTTCCGCCGCAGTGGTTATATCCATCCGGTTTTCACGCCAAGTGGCAAAGAGGTGACGGGTGATTTTGCGCAGGATCATCCGCATCAGCACGCACTTTTTAACGCCTGGACAAATACGACATTCCAAGGCCACGATGTGGACTTTTGGAATCAGCGAAAACAGCAGGGCCGTGTCGCGCATGACAAAGTCATCGAGGTTGGCGATGATTTCTTTACCGTTCAGCTACGCCACGAAGACATCACTGATGCTAAGAAACCAGTGACAGTGTTGTTGGAAACATGGACGATCCGAGTGCTGGGAAAAGTCGACGGTGCGAACGTCTTCGACATCACATCAAAACAAACTTGCGTAGCGCAGGCTCCGTTGCGGATCAATGAGTATCACTACGGCGGAATGGGCATTCGGTGCCACAATAGCTGGGCGACAAAGGAAGGTGCCAGTGCGTTGAAACGGTTTCAAAAAGCTGGCGCTCAGCAAGAGTCGATGACGATGCCGCCGATGGAGCTAACTCGCCATCGTTTCATGACCAGCGAGGGCAAAGGTCGCCTTGACGGAAATCACACTCGCCCACTCTGGGTCAATCTTTCCGGGCTGGTTGACGATGAACTTGCTGGCGTAACAGTGATGGGACACAGAACGAATTTTCGTTTTCCACAACCTGTTCGGTTACATCCCAGCAAGCCTTATTTTTGCTTTGCCCCAATGGTGATCGGCGAATTTAGCATTCATCCTCGCGAAGAATATGTGTCGAAGTTTCGCTACGTTGTCCATGATGGAGAAATGAAACGGCCAAGAGTGAATCGGCAGTGGAAAGAATTTCAGGCCAAGTGATTGCCTGTAGCCGGGGCAGAACTGACCTGTCTGACACTTAAATCTTTGGCTGAAATGGCCAAAAGTCTTGACGACGTCGCCAAGACTTTCGCTACACAGGAACCAACTTTTTCGTCGTCTTACTGGGCTGCTTCTGGCACAGCATCAACTGCCCATTGCCGAACAATCGCAAGCTTTTCTTCTGGTGGACCGTACAGGATCATCATCGCATCGTCGCCACCAACAACATCAAACGCTTGTTCAACTTCAGCCTCAGTCAGCAAGCCTTGTAGTTGGTAGTAACGAATTTCCGCCAAGGCCGCGAGGCTATTGCGTTTCGCTGTTGATAACAAAACGGCAACCCGTTGCTTTGCTGATGGTGCAGTCAGCGCTGGCATCGCTGACGTCATCAGACTGCGATCTGTAATCAACCATAGGCTTGCCATTTGATTTTGGACGTATTCGCGATGGTCATACTTTCCTGACCGAGCAAATTTGACGGCTTCCGCCGAATCGATTCCCTTGGTGACGCCAAGCGATTTCCCGCTGGCCACATGCATCAATCGGCAACGGGAAGTATTTTGTCCCGAACCGCGGACGGCCTTCAGGTAGATGTCGAAATGAAAAACGATATCAACACCTTCGCCTTTTGCCATCTTCACGGCACTGTCGGCCATGTCAACTTCACCGAAGAACGAAATCCCTGGTTTCCACATCGGTGTTGGTTCAACACTGTCCGCCAATGCGTCTTCGATTTCTTGACCAACCGAAAAACTAGATTGCGTCTGTGTGATTTCTCCAGAGCCATTGTCGTTGGCAACTTCTTCGCCTCCAGGAGCAATCACGTTCGTGAGAGCCGAACCGAATTTACCAGAGCGATACCGAGTCTCAAACTCTTCTGCTGTGACCGCGGCAACCAAGCCAAGGTAGCGTTCCATTTTTTCAAGCGCGTCTCCGCTCAACATGTCTCGCGAGGGCGTAATCGATGATCCGCCGCGACCACCACGGCCACCGGATCCACCACGGCCACCTCCGCCACGCCCATCTTCTTCAAATTCGTCACCGGCCCCACCTAGGCCTCGAGGGTCACCTCCGCGTCCGCCACCCTGATCGCGGCCATCTGGCTCGCTCTCGAAATCACCACCGCCACCGCCGCGTCCACCACCGCCGCCGCCACGTCCACCACCGTCGCCGCCGCGTCCACCGCCGCCTCCGCGACCTCCACCACTACTGGGTGTACTGGATTTAGCGCCTTCTTGGATTGGGCTTGGGTCAATGTCTGTATCGCCGCGAACGGAATACGAGACCGCGAAACGGACTGCCCAAACAGGTTTCTTCAAAAACTTGCTTAGCTTGGCAGATTGCAGCATTGGCCCAGCGTCTTCGTACTCGCACGCCATGTGTCCATGCAATAGCCCCAGAGCCAGAGGATAGTTTCCGCTTTGAAAGGCATGAGACGCTTCGGATGCCAAAACTGGTCCGCCCTTGGGAGTATTGTCTTCGGCTGGCGCCGCCAGTTGCCCCCACCTGATCGAACCCAGCGATTGAAGCCCTGGCCCGGCAATCCCTCCACCCATTGATGGCGTTCCAGCACTGTGGCTGTCAAATCCAGCCGAGCCTCCGCCGCCGCGTCTGCCGTCCCTTTCGTCTTCGAACTCTTCGGGGCCGCCACCGCGCATATCCCTTTCATCTTCGAACTCTTCGGGACCACCTCGACCGCCGCCACCTCGGGCACCGCCTCTGCCGTTTTCTAACCCTCCCGAATCAAACTCGCTGCGGCCGGATCGGCCATCAGTTCGACCGCCAGCACCCAACTGTCCTGGCTCTTGGCGGCCTTCATTACCTCTGCCTCGGTTTTCCTCACGTCCCTCGTTTGGATCCCTCCCAGCGTTTTCGTTTCGCCCCTGGTTCCCCCGATCTCTTTGGGCCCAGGTTGGAGTCGCCATGGTGGAAACCAAGAACATGGTCCCAAGGAGCATGAAACGCCGCATTATTGAGATAGGCTTCATTAGAGGGGGTCCGGATGTTGGAAATTGAAGAAATAGGCCGGAAAACGGTTTCGCTGACATGATTTTGATCGATTTGTACCGTCAAAGAACGGAAAATGTCAGCCGAATCCCGCGTCCTGGGTATGATAAACAGTGCTTTCGATCATTGGAACAGATTCTGGCTCTCAATGCGCGAACCACGGGGGTTTTCCTTGGAACCCCAACTCGCCTTACGAGATCCCTGCTAAATCTCGTACATGGAGTATTTTCGTCTGTTTTACGGAACTTTTTAGGCGTCAAAACGATCTAAAGCCGAACGATTTCTTATCTCTAGCTCGACACACTAATACTTATGTCCCCTCGAGGCCCGTCAAAACGAAATCGATTGCGCCGTCAACTGCGAGTGGAGCGGTTGTCTGAGCGTCGGGTTTTGGCTGCAATCGCGGGGTTCGTGTTTGATGACTCAAACCTTTCGCTTCAACAAGACGGCACCGAACAGAACCTAGCGGATCGGGTCGTTTACATCGATATTTCCAATGATGGATTTCTCAATAACGGCGAACCGCTAACAACGACTGATGAAAGCGGATTCTTTCTGTTCGATGAT
The DNA here is from genome assembly GCA_964398215.1 of uncultured Pirellulaceae bacterium. Lineage (GTDB taxonomy): Bacteria > Planctomycetota > Planctomycetia > Pirellulales > Pirellulaceae > CAYNNP01. The sequence goes on from CAYNNP010000130.1 coordinate 15,473, forward strand.
GTGCCCGATGGTACCTACGCACTGAGGGTCTATAACGGATCAACATCCCAAGACCAAGTGTTTCCAGCCAACGCTCTGGATGTTGGTGAAAACATCAATCTTGAGGACGGAGTTGACTTGGTGCTTTCGGGAGATGCTCCCGTTGCCTTCACTTCGGAAACAGTTGAATTCGGTAACTTCACTACCGGCCAAGTCCAATCGCTTAATGTCGGTGATAGTCTTGTTGGCTCTCAGACTCTCCCAAGCGGTGCAGTTTTGTTGCTGGGCGGTAGCGGTACTGCAAATAACGCGTGGCTCGTCGATCCAAGATCCGAAACCACACAACCGATTGACATATCTGGTGGTGCTCCAGTTGCTTGGTCTGCGCTCGCTGTTGACGGACAGGGCAATGGTGTTGCCATTAGCGTCGATAGCCAATCTGGATCGCTGCTAACTGTCGATGCAACCAACGAAGCATCTGGCATCGAGGTCGTAGAAACTGGAATCGTAGTTCCTGTCGACACACAAACCATTGCGTCCAGTACCGGAACACGTTCCGTTTTGGCCTGGGCAGGATCGCAAGGACTGGAGGTATCGCTGTGGAGCAATTCCACAGGCACTTTCATTACCACCACACCACGAGTGATTCCCGATACAACGCAGCTAGTCGCCTATGACGACGCATCAGGCATCCTTGTGCTGCGAACGGATGATGGCGGGTTGTCGGTTCACGATGTGGATGGCAACTTTGCAACGTTGGCGACAATTGATCAATCACGCGGTGCCACCGCACTGGACAGCGAGCGAAACCTGATTGTTTCCGTATCACCATCAAACGAATCCATCGAATTCTTTGGCGCGACAACCGGCGAACTGCTTGATTCAGTTCCAGCTGACCTAGAAAACATCGGGGCGGTCAACGAAATCGCCTACAGCGGAGCCGACCGAAGTCTTACGCTGTTGGGACAAGCCGGGCTGAAGCGTTTGGCCTTCACTGACCCTGCATCACAAATTGTCGTTGTCGAAGACGGCGAAGACACCGAGCTGACATCGTTTGGGATTCGTCTTTTAGATTCAAATCAAGCTCCCGTTGAATCGGTCGACCTGTCGTATACCGTTGACGAAGATTTCACACTCACTGTTGGCGCCCCCGGCGCTCTGATCGATGTCGTTGATCCCGACGACAACGATTTGTTTATCGGTTTTGTCACATCGCCACCTAGCAACGGCGTTGTGAATCTGGATTTAGGTGGTGGATTCAGGTACACGCCAAACGCAAACTACAACGGAACAGACTCGTTCACGCTTGTTGCCCATGATGGCCGCGATCGATCAGAAGAAATCACCGTCAATGTGACCGTGAACCCAGTAGCTGATCCGCCAACAGGCATCATCGCAGATATTGGACCGATCCCAGAAAACGCGATCGCAGGATTTGGCTTGGGTCCGATCATCATCCAAGACGGCGACTTGAATGACAATCACAACATCATCGTCGCTGGCGGGCCGTTCGACATCATCGGTGGTCAGCTGATTTTCCTGGGTGGCGAACTAGATTTCGAGCAACAACCAGAAGTCGAATTGTCGATCATGGTCAATGATGACCTAGCAACCACAACGTTGTTCGAGACGATCAATATCTTCGTCACTGATGTGAACGAACCGATCACTGGAATCGGCCCTCTGGAAGCTCGTGTCGAAGAGAATGTGCCAGGCGCTCATGTCGCAAGTTTGTTCGTCGAAGACCAAGACTTTGGTTCTGCCCCTGTCTTTACCGTCGACGATGACCGGTTTGTCGTCGAAGGTGACCAGTTGCGATTGGCTGACGGCGTTGCTTTAGATCATGAAGCTACACCTACAGTAACGCTGATGGTGACGGCAACCGATGGAGACAGCTTTACCCAAGAAATCACCATCTCCGTCCTGGACATTGCCGAGCAGCCAACGAGCATCACTCTGGTAAACAATGGCGTCATTGAATTGCGGCCCGGCGCAACGGTCGGTGCTGTTTCTGTTGACGGAAACGCACCCGGTGATAATTACAATGTCGATGTGAGTGATGACCGATTCGAGCTAGTCGACGGCATTCTCAAGTTACGAGACGAGGAATGGGTAGAACGATCTGAACAGGAACAAATTCAGCTCACAATCACCGTCCAAGATACACGTCAAGAATTCGCACCCATCTCGCGTCAATATGTACTCAATGTGTTGGAGAATGCGACTCCACACCACAACGAGGATAACCCGTATGACGCCAATCAAGACGGACAAGTGTCCGCTGCTGATGCGTTAACGATCATCAACTTTATCAATACATACGGGCCTGGGCCAGCAACAGAAATTGAGCCCGGTATCTCCGCTGACGTGAACAACGACAATCTGATTTCCCCACTGGATATCATTTTGGTTATCAACGAACTCAACGCGATCCAAAACGGTAGCGGTGGAACTGTTGGTGGCGAAGGTGAACCAGAAGGCGAATTGATACAGTCGCCAATCTTACCACCAGCCGTCACAACAAATGACGAAGACGAAGTCCCTACCGATCCAACCATTGACAATGGCGCATCTGGCGACAGCCTAGCCGGCGATGATTCGAGTTCTGACCAAACCAGCGACAGCGGATCGGAATCAGAATCCGGCGATGAATCTTCGCCCAGCGACGAATCCGTCAACGATGCTGTCGACGCCGCAATCTCGTCTTTCAGTGACGAGTCCTAGGAATTCTTTTCAAAGCCTTTGAGTTCAGGCGTAGCGAAAGTCGTCAAGACTTTCGGAAAACTACAGGGCGTTGGTAACCCGAAGCGTGAGTTTTGAAGTTTTGCTTTTGGTGTAGGCCGGACCGAGCAAACGCTGCAATTGCCGGAACTTCGGACGCAAGTAGAAATGTCGTTGATAGTGTAATCTCTGCGACACAATGGAGGCGTTTGCGCTGTTCCGGCACGTATCGCGTCCTTGGTCCAGCCTACAACCAAACACCTCCTCAAAAAGAGCAACTTTAAAATCTTGAAGTTGCGCTTTTCACCGTGGACAAAGAACACAGAAACCCATCCACGACGCAAAAAGGCCGGAGGCCGACACAACCCTAGCTGGTGGCGTCAGCCACCAGACAGAATCCCAGTTCAAAACAAAAGGCCGGAGCGACGGTCTTGATTTGGGTCAACAGGTCCGGTCGAAAATCTT
>CAYNNP010000131.1:0-16422 GCA_964398215.1 uncultured Pirellulaceae bacterium
TAAGAGCGACAGCGGTCGTCAGCGTCTCGCCAAACGCTGGCTTGGCAATCGCGATTAAACAAAAGCCAGCAACAAATCCAGCGCAAAGAGAGGAAAGCCGAACTGGTTTGCGTCTTCGCTTTTCTGGTCCAGTGTTATAAAAGCCAGTACATGCTCGCTTGTTGCGAACGTTACTTTCTTTCAACATCACCTCAGCTATCCCCTTGCGCTTCAAGTAAGCTAGTACTCCGTTGATCTGGTCACGTTTCTTTCGCTCTTCCTCGCGCAACCGATCACGCTTCGACTCTAGTGCTTCAAGCACTGTTCCCAAATCCTTCCATGTTGTCAAGTCTGTCTTTTATCTCCTTTGCTTGCCACCGGCTTTGTGGCGTTCGATTTTTGCCCAATTGGCCAACGGCTAGCTAGCGCCTTCTCGCTCACAGAAAGACGCTTGCAAAGATCACAGCGATTTATTCCGCGGGCTCAACATTTGCGATCCGTATCAAAGTTTTGTGTGACCAGGATTTGTAGCGGTGTGTGACTTGATAGACGTGCCCTTGGTTGATTGCCGCTCGATAGCGCATCGGTTCTACGTCTGCTTGTTGTGACGGTTTGCGAAAGTCATCCAACTTGCCCTTGCCAAGGTCCTTGATCGTTAGCCCAGAAAGTCCGCAGTGAAAATAATGACGCGATGGATCGGTGTCGGTCGCTTCCAAAAACCTGATTCGCATCACTCCAGCACGCACCCAATCCGAAATCTCCACGTCCAGGTTGGTGCGAAATTTGTCGAACACATACACGGATCGCATAACGGTTTTTGATTTAGAAAAATCAAGCGAGTCGGAGGTCAAATACTCGATCTCAAACTTCGGCGACGCCAAAATTTTCAGCTCGCCAAGATTCAATTCTTCGCCCGATTTGATTTCAATGTTCTTTTGAAATGGCAGGTGTCCCGGCGCCGTGATGTGTACGCGATGCGGCATCGGATTCAGTCCGCTCGCCGTCCACTGCAAGTCGTCGTCCAACTCCATCTGCTCTTTTTCCGGCCAGTCGCGATAGCCATTGGTGCCTCCAGATCCAGAGTTCGTTCTCGGTGAAGCCAATCGGACCGTGACTTGTACGTCGCTGGGCGATACATTTTTGCGAGACAACTTGACTTTGCCTTTGAATGCGCCGAAATCTGATTTTTCATAACGCCTTAGGATCACGTCTCCCACGTTTGCAATCGAGCTTTTCGCGCCGCCGTGTTGCGCAAACGCTTCGTGATAACCCCACATCCGAAATCCAACCGGTTTGAACCGGTGTTTAACGGATCCCATAAACCAACCGGATGAATGAATCGGCATTTGCGCGTCGCAGAGCTGAGGATCATCGCCTTTGCCAACGACCAGTCGTCCGAACACGAAAGACCATGCAGGGTGAATTCGGTGCGAACGGATTGCATTCTCCATGCGTTCTTGCAGAAAATCGGCGGCTTCAACGTCCCCATTCTCTCGCAGCTTGGCGATGGTTTGGTGCAAGGACAGTGACTTTGGATTCAAATGTTGCTCTGGCCCAGCCTTCGCTGATGCATCAGGCTTCACCGGTTCATCTTTTGCGACTTCATTCGATTCGGCCTTGGGTAGACGCAAGTTGACTTCAAGTTCTTTTTGGTCAGCGACGACAGTCAATTTGCGACCTTCGACCCAGTTGTTCAGAGCATTAAGGCTGTAGTCGCCCGGCAAAACGTAGTGCTCGAATTTGCCATCTTTGTCGGCGAACAGTAGCCTCCAGTATCCGTTGGAGATAGTCGCGCCTTGGGTGACGCGATCTCTGCGTCCTGGCAACCCACTGTAAAAACACCACAGCTGAACTTCACCAGCAGGCTGCCCGTCGGCAAGCTCGACTTGTCCGTACAGCCTGGTTGCAGGTGCGAGCTTTAGGTCAATATCTTTCATCGCGGCGTCGGTAGTGCTGTGATACCAACCGCCATTGCCCTGCATCGTTCGGTCATTGCTACTTGCTTCCAAGTAAAACCACTGATCAGGTGCAACCGTCAGTGAATAATTGCCTTTTGGATCTGACATGACTACCTCTGCCTGTATTGGTCGCACCATGACCGCCACGGAGCCGATCGGTTTTCCATCCACGTCCAGTGTGCGACCTGAGACTTTAACTGCTGGCAATATCGTAAACTTTTGGGGCCCGTTTTCACCTGGATTGATCTTGAACCAGTTGTGCTGAAGCCCTTCGTTGCACACCGCAAACGTAGCCGCAATAGACGGGACGCGGAACATTGCGTTACCATGCTCGTCGGTTGGCATCCAAGACGCGCCAGCAGGTGGGCTCGACCAAGTGATGTGAGACTCAGACATCTCAAACGAATTGATCGCATATTGGTCAGGAACCTGACTGGCAGAAATCGGTGCGACCGAGACTCCTTTGATCGGTTGGCCCGTTTCATCAACGACAGTAAAATGAATTTGTCTTGTTTGGGCAAACTCTAAATCCAGTTTGCATTCATTGTCTTTCATCCGCAGATCGGCAAACTGAAACCCATATTGTTCATGCACCGCGTAGACGCTTTTTGCAAACGGGAGCAGATCGCGTGGTATCTGCAATTCCGCGAAGCCTTCGGAATCTGTGATCGCCGAAAAACTAGCTCGTGCCTCCAACGCAACCGCAACTCGTTCGACGGGAAAGGAATTTCCGGTGACCCGCACCGTCACTGGCACACAATCCTTCAACACAATCGTGAACGGGGCGGTTGGCCGTTTGGCGTGAAGCAAGTGCGGCAAATAGCCAATTCGTGGTTTGGGCAAATGCTGCACATTCAGCTCACCGACCGTACTGATCGCAGCCTTGTCGCGGGCAACGGTGTCCGCAAAACGAATCTGCCGACCAATGGCTTTGCAAATCCCCTCAGCATCCGATGTCAGAAAGTACGTTCCGTCATCCCCCAGCACTTCGACAATAGCCCCGCCAACCGGCTCATCTTTTTCGTCAACGATCTTGTACACAACACTGTTCAGCGGCGAATATCGGTTGGAAGAGGTTTTCCACGGCACGGGCAAACGGATCGCAATCGCACCGTCACGCACCTCCACCTGTGCCGCTACCTTACGCGGTCGCACAACCGAATTCGCGATGATTCGCAAAGCGGATTGCAGCGAAATATCCTTCTGGTTGATACGCCCGATTCGGTGAAGCGGGATGCCTTGCTTGGTAAAGCTATCTTTATCCAGCAAGATCGTGACGCGATGCTCCAGTGCGATTTGACGAATGACTTCATCCATCGATTGCCCGGCAACAACGCTCAGCGATACGGTCTTGCTCAAGGCACTCTTTGCCGCGTCGTTTCGCTCCGACACCAAACGTTGAATTTCATCTTTGGGCAGTTCAGTCGCGGAATCAAAAACCGTTTTTGAATCAGCTACCGTTGTTGCCGGTGAAGCATCAGGCTCTGACTCCTCTTGCGCCACACTTACTCGTGGAGACAGAGTTGCCGCCCCGCAAAGCGTCGTCAGAAACAACAGTGTCAGCAGGATCGCACTGACGGAACTTGCTGGTGACCGATCCGTCTTTGGATTTAATAGTGCGCTGATTCGTTTTTGCACTCCGCCTGCCGCCATCGCAATCGCCGGTGGCCGTCTGTGACGAACACTGCCGACAATTTCCATCAAGTAGCCAGCGTAGTCACTAGGAAGCTGGCCAAGTCGGACGACAGCATCGTCACAAGCGGCTTCGCGTTCAACACGCAACCGCCAAGCCGCGTACCAAGCCAAGGGATGAAACCAAAGCAAAGTAAGGCATAGTTGGTTGAGGATTTGCCAAAACAAATCAAAGCGACGAACGTGATTCAGTTCGTGCGCAAAAACGGCTCGCAGCCCATCGGCTGACCAAACACCATAGCCCGATGGCAAAACGACAACCGGCCGCAAACAACGCGCAACGAATGGCACGGATGTATCCGCCGACACCACCAAGGCGACACGCTGGCGCACTCCCAATTGACTTTGAATCTCGCGAAACTTCGTGATGGTGTCTCGATCCGTAATTTCAATCGATCGCCGCAAGATTCGTCGACACCGAATGAACGCAGGCACACCCAGCAAGCAACTCAGCACAATCCCACTCCACCAAACCCGTTGGATCCACCGGATATCTATTGTTGGCCACGTAAGTGGGATCATCGCTGGCGCCGAATCTAACTGGACATCAACAGGGGCAGCAGTTGGGATCGCTGCGTCAACTGACTGACGATCATCAATGAAGCTACCTTGTGCCGAATCAATATTTTCAGCCACGATCACTTTGCGCTGATGCACAGTTACGGGCAATTCGTACGGCAGCATGGGTTCGGCGATCAACTGGTCTGGCTGGGAAGCGACATCGGCAGAACCATTACTTGCAATTGAATGAAGTTGGTTTTTTGGAAGCCAAGGCAACACGAACGGCGAAATCAGAATCGCAATCAGCGACCACGCCCAAGTTCGATGTCGAATCCCGGCGGACTTGTTTTTCAAGAACACTGCTGCGGTGGCGGCGGCCAACCAAACGATCGTGGCAGCGACAACCAAAGTTAGAAAAATCGTTTCTGACATTACCGATTCTCCTTCTTCGCTTGTTCGATCAACTTCTTCATTTGATCCAAGTCGTCATCGGTCAAATCGTCGGCAGCATCCAACATGGCCGCAAACGCATCGGTGGTTTGGTTTGGAAAAAATGTACGCAACAAACTCTCAATCGCTGACTTTCCCGCCTTCGCTCGCGACGTCGCAGGCCGATAAACGTACTTTTTGCCATCGCGTCGAACCCGCAAGACACCCTTTTCGACCAACAGACCAAGCATCGCTCGAATCGTCGAATAGGTCGGCGGATCATCGATGCCAGATAAGACTTCCGACACATTCGCTTCGCCCAATCGATAAACGACTTCGGCAATCTGACGCTCGCGTTTGCCCAGATCTTTCAGTTTCGCTCGCACCATCGGCCACTCCGGAATATCGCGTTGAAATCGCACCGTGTATCAGATCAGCAAGCACAATGTGCTAATCAGTTCGCACATGCTAATGGGTCAGCACTTGGCGATCAAGTGATTTTTCGGCTCAATTCTGTAGAAACCGAAGGGCCGAAGAGGTGCGAGAGGTGCTTGCCAGCAACAAGCGGCGGATTGTTGGATCCCAATGTCTGGCTATGATACGCCCTGGACAGATTTTTGCTCGTGGGAGTCCAGGTGATGTTTTTAAGATCGTTCTTTTTGATTTGCGTTGCTGTCTGCGCGACTTGCTCTGCTGCGGAAAGGCCCAACGTATTGATGATCCTTGTCGATGACTTGGGATACGGTGACTTAGGCTGCTATGGTGCCTCGGACATTCGATCGCCGGCTGTGGATGCGTTGGCCACACAAGGCCTGAAGTTTACCAACTTCTATGCGAACTGCCCCGTTTGTTCGCCTACACGTGCGTCTCTAATGACAGGTCGTTTTCCAGAATTGGTTGGGGTTCCGGGTGTCATCCGAACGTACCCCAAAGACAATTGGGGTTACCTGGATCCCGACGCAAAGGTCTTGGCTAGCGTTTTAAAACCTGCTGGATACCAAACGGCGATGGTTGGAAAATGGCACCTCGGCTTGGCCGCGCCCAATCGACCGAACGATCGTGGGTTCGATACGTTTCGCGGTTACCTTGGCGACATGATGGACGACTATTACAAACATCGTCGTCATGGAATCAACTACATGCGAAACGATTTGCAAGAGATCGATCCCAGCGGACACGCGACCGATTTGTTCACCGATTGGACAATCGATTTTCTGAAAAAGCAATCGCAAGGCAGTGAAAAACCGTTCTTCATGTACTTGGCTTACAACGCGCCTCACACTCCTATTCAGCCACCGGCGGAATGGCTTAGCCGAGTCCAAAAACGCGAGCCCAACATGACCGAGCGCCGCGCGAAACTTGTGGCGTTGATCGAACACATGGATGACGGCATCGGCAAAGTCATGCAATCGCTAAAAGATACCGGGTTGGACAAAAACACCTTGGTCATTTTTTCGTCAGACAATGGTGGGCAAATCAATGTGGGAGCAAATAACGGAGCAACCCGCGATGGAAAACAGAGTATGTACGAAGGTGGATTGCGCGTTCCGACGATTGCGGTTTGGCCTGACATGATTGACGCTGGCACACAAACCGACCGAATTGGCATGACAATGGATCTGTACCCAACGATCTGCGATGTCGCCAAAGCAGATTTTGATCACACGATTGATGGGATTTCGTTATTACCAACTTTTCTTGGCAAGTCACAGTCGACGGATGATCGCGATCTGTTTTTTCATCGTCGCGAAGGTGGGAATCGTTACGCGGGCTTGACCATCAATGCGATTCGTCGCGGAAAATGGAAACTGCTACAGAACAGCCCGTTCGCGCCGCTGGAACTGTATGACTTGGCAAACGATCCGTTGGAAGAAAACAATCTCGCACGCAAAGCTCCTAAGGTTTTCAACGAACTATCCGCTGCCTTGCGTATTCAAGTTCAACGCGGCGGTGCGGTTCGCTGGCAGCGACCACAACGTCGTGACGCTGGGCAAGATTCCAATTGAACCTAGCGCACCATCCAGCCTTGAAATTGGGTCATGGAACTCGCAAAGAGTTTCGGCCTGTACCGCGAATCGCAGAATGTCTTGAGGGTTTGTTGATTTACTGAGCCGACGGCGCTAGCCGCGGGCCTTGTGGTGATAATGTAACCCTTCGAGGCCCGTGGCTAGCGCCAACGGCTCACAAAAATATGCCACGTAAATAAATCAACAAACCGTTGATGACGTTCGCTACCAACCACAGTTGCTTGTCGATTGAACAATTCCACTTCACAGGCAACAGAGCGCCTTTATGATCGCAGTTTTGCGATCGTCATCATCGCGCAGTCTTTCTTTGTCGCAGCAAACACGCTGATGGCGCACTACTCGCGCTGGATCGAGTTCTTGCAAGGGGACTTGAAACAGATTGGATGGATCATGGGCGCAGGTTCGGCAGCGGGGTTATTGCTGCGACCATGGATGGCACAGTGGATCAATCGCTTGGGAGCGAAAATCACCTGGGCGGCAGGGCTGATTGTGTTTGCAATCGCATCACTTGGAAACTTGCTGGTGTCGGATTTGTCAGTCGCAATCTATCTCGTTCGCGCCGGATTGGTGACCGGCGCGGCGATCGTTTTTGCCAGCAGTTTGACATACGTATCACAAACCGCACCGGAACATCGACGCACAGAAGCGATCGGGATTCTGGGTGTCGGTGGATTCGTAGGCATGCTGATTGGGCCGTATCTAGGCGACCTGTTCTTGGGAGATATTGATCGGCAAAGGATTGATTTTGTGTGGCTGTTTGTTGTTTCGGCAGTCGCAGATTTGATTCCGCTCGTATTGCTTCCATTTTTACCAACGCCCAGTAAAATCGCCAAAGGACGCGTTGGTCTGAAGGAGTTCGCGAAGCTCTGTAAACGATATTGGCCTGGACCAATTGTGTTGATCGATTTCGCTTTTGGCGTGTGCATGAACGCTCCGTTTGTTTTCGTGGCGAATTTCATTGACGATTCCAAAGTCCAGCTTGGCAGTTTCTCTGGTCTAGGAGTCTTCTTTTGGTTCTATGCGGGCGTGGCGATCTTTGTACGCGTGCGTCTGCGCGGCTTGCCGGAGCGTTTTGGATCACAGCGCGTGTTAGTGGTCGGATGCGTATTGATGTCGCTGGGAATGCTGTGCTATTTGCTTGTAAGTGCTCAGTATTCGATTTTGATTTTGGTGCCTGCATTGATGTGTGGGACTGCGCACGGACTGATGTTTCATACAATGACTTCCATGACAATCGAATCATTCCCGACCGAGGTTCGCGGAACGGGATCAGCGTTGGCATTGATGATGTTGGATGCAGGGTCAATCATCGGTGCACCGCTACTGGGGACTGTCGGAGAAAAATGGGGATACAATGCGTTGTTCGTGACAATCTCGCTTGTTTGTCTTGCAGCATTGTTGGCGTTCATGTACCTGGATAAATACGGTTCGCGACCGTCCACTGGCACAAGCGAATAGCAGGAAGAGCAAATTGGAAAGCGAATCGCAAGCCAACATTGACACAGATAAGTCGATCGACACCAGCAAGTCCAATTGGTCGATTGTTCTTGTCACCGTTATCGTCATCGCTTGCGTTCTGACCGCAATGTTGATCCCGATTCCTTTTGTGGGGCGAATCCCTCGGGCACTTGGGGATCTTGTGCATGCACCGTTCTTTGGCGCAGCGACTCTGTTTCTGTTGGCAGCACTCCAGCGTTTCGCTCCGTTGCAATTGGAGACGCGTTCATTTGTGCGCCGCATAGTCATCGTTGCTACGACGATGGTACTGTTTGGAATCGCAATGGAATTTGCGCAAGGTCAAATGCGCCGCTCGCCGTCGGTTGGCGATGCGGTATCCAATGCGTTGGGAGTCGCGGCGGCATCATGTTGCTTTGTCGCCTGGGCTTTGATCAAGGCGGGGCGGAACAAGCGGTTGATGCGATTCTGCTTGTTCGCGCTATCGGCAGCACTGATCATGATTGCGTGGAAGAATCCGCTGAGTGTCTTGTACGATGTTTACCTGGTGCGTGCCGATTTTCCAATGCTGTCGTCATTCGAATCAGAGCATGAGATTGGCCGTTGGTACCGGCGCGGGGCTGCATTGGAAATTTGCCAATCAAATGTGACTCACGGAAATTCCGCCGCCGAAATTGTTAGTAGAAACGGTCAAGAGTGCGGAATCACGATGATCGAAATGGAATCCGATTGGAGCCAGATGAAGTCTTTAGAGCTAGACGTTGTCTTGGTAGATCAGCCTGAGCCGAAAGACAATGTATCGCTGCTGGTCCGTGTGGTAGATAGCGATCACGCCAAGCATAACGTTGCTGGACCTTCAAAGACTTTCGCGCTTGTCATCAACCAACCACAACACGTTTCGATGTTGATTGAAGAGTTGATTGATTCGCCAACGAGTACACGGCAATTGGACCCTTCCGACGTGGTCTACCTAGACATCTGGATGCTGGGCGCCGCTCCCGGAACAAAACTGCACGTCGATCATGTGCACTTGGAATAAGAACCGCGGCAAACGTCCGAAGCGAATTTCGTAAGCCGTATCCAGCAAACTTTTGTGTGCCGAAACTTCGCTCGAGCATTGTGAGCTGACGGCAAATGGCAGGACGTGTTGCCAGTGGATTGGTTTGCGCAGCTACGGCAGTTTTCACGCGACCTTGGTCCGGCCTACATATCAACACGAACCAACCAAACCGGCATCCTTTCGGTCCAAGTCGTTGCAATCGTCAAAACTGTCACAGGCCGAATGTCCAATCGAACGGCAAGCTCCTGATTCGGAATTGTTCTTTCGAAGAGGCGGTGAGTTTGCGGTCCTTGCGGTTTGTTTCTGCGATTTTTTCGCCTTCGTGGTCACCAGAGCTATAAAAGCTGGCTTGAGCGTTTTGCGAGCATTATGATTTATTGCTTGCAATCTTGACGCTACTGCTCTCCCATTTGGAACAGCCCAATGCCTCGGCCCTTGAAGTTCATGCTTGGTGACAACGAGTTCTCCTTCACCCTCAAAAAGGTTGATCGCAGCAAACTCTACGGATTCAAAGACCTCAAGGCCTTGGATGAAACCGAGCAACTTTGCGAAATCGCGACTTTGGCCGACGATGGACGCACTTTGATTGGTAAAGGCGGCACAGGTCTTGGTTGGCTGGACGCCGATGGCAAGTGGTGCGAGAAATCGGAGCTGAAACCGGTTGATACCAGCGGCGAAGAGATTCAGCCCGTACCAAGTTCTTATGCGGCACCTGTCAAATTGTTTGATACGGCGACCGTCGAAGACTACCTCGAACACAACGTTCGCTTGGTCTATGCGATTGACGTTGGTGACGCCGATGCCAGCGACATTACCGACGAACTGGATCGCGGCACGATCTTCAAGTTCGACTATAGCTACCGTGGCGGCCTAGAAGCAGACACTGCTTTCTTGCTGAACAACGAAGAGGGGACACCAATGATGGCCGTTGGTGACAAAACAAAGATCGAATTTTTGAGTATGGCTGCCCCTGTGGTAGCAGCCGATCCGGAATCGGAAGACTCCGACAGCAGCGGCGGCATGATGGACTTTGACATGATCTAAATCGTCAGTCCACCACCACGATAACCAACCAAACACCGAACACAAAAATCAGATGCCTGAAATCAACCTTAGCAACAGCGCTGGCCGCGATGCAATCGTGGCGACCGAAAGCGTTTCCAAATTCAAACAGATCCGTTGGCTGGACGATCAGAACCGGCAGACGCGCAGTGTGCGACTGGTAAAGTCCAGTATCAAACATGATATCGACGCGCTCCAAGAACAGTACGGTGACCTGGAAAAGATCTCGCAAGCACTGGTTGAAAGTGATCCCGAAATCGACTTGGAGAACGCTGGCCGATTCTTGACCGAGACATCACGGGTTTATATCGGCAACGATCGGAACATCGTCCGGAGTGTGCAGTTCAAGGAAGTTGTCCACAACCCTGACGGTACGGTTCGCGAAGAGCGAGCACGTCAGGTGCTGGATACAAATACGTCAACTGAAGTTCCGCTTCGCTGGTCTGGCGTTTTCATTCCAAAAGAAGACGCGATTCGAAAGTTTGTATTCTCTGGCAAAGCACAACTTCATCACGTCAACGGTTTGACATTCGACTTCCTGTACGAGATGGCCAAGGAGCTTGAGGACCGCAACTGCCTGATGTTGCTGGGAGCCGGTCCAAAATCGAACCAACCGTTGGTGCTCCGCCGCGGCGGAACGCCTTATCGCGGTTTCTTGGAGGGGCGAGTCGATGGTGAACGCTATTGCCTGTTGCTGCATTTCTCGAACTTGGAGTTAAAACTCCCCAACGCGGATGAGGAGGAAGCGAAATGAGTACTGACCTAGCACTAATTGACTTGGCCCGATTCGATATAAAACTTGGCGACTACAAAGTCGGTCCAGCGTCCGCACTTGCAGATCCTGGAATCTTGGCTGTGGCACAAGACTACAGACGGATGGCGGGGTCGCGAATGATGCCGCTGGGCAAAGCGGATATTCGAAGCAGAATCCCGACCGCCGATTTTCACGTCAGCCGAAAAATTGACGGCGAGTTCACGGTCTTGGTTCTCCGAGACGGACACGTGTTCTCGATCAATCCTGGCGGAACAGTCCGCATGGGACTGCCGTGGCAAGCCGAAGCTGCCAAGGCGTTTAGCGACGCGGGAATCACAGAAGCCATGATTCCGGGCGAACTGTACGTCCACAATACAGAGCGTCGGCCACGAGTACATGACGTTTCCGCGGTCGCGCGTCAGCCTGATTCTGACGAACAGCTTGAGAGTTTGCGGTTTGCTGTTTTCAATATCATCAGTATCAATGATGAGAAAGCGAGCGATATCTATGCGGACAAGTTTCAGACAATCGAAAGCTTGTTTGGCAAAGGCACATTGATCCATCCCGTCGAGACCGAGATTGTCAAAGACACCGGTGGAATCGAAAAGCTATTCGTGAAATGGGTCGAAGGCGAGGACGCCGAAGGGTTGGTGGTCTGCAGCGATAGCGCTGGACTATTTAAAGTCAAACCGCGCCATACACTGGATGCGGTGGTCATTGGATTTACCGAATCCACCGAAGATCGCGCGGGAATGATGCACGATCTGTTGCTCGCAGTCATGCGGCACGATGGAACGCTTCATATTCTTTGCCGTGTTGGCGGCGGTTTTAGCGAAGACGAACGACGTGCGATGCTGAGTGACCTGAAAGACATGGTCATCCCTAGCGAGTATGCCGAAGTCAACTCCGACTACGTGGCCTACCAAATGGTTCGCCCCGAATGGGTCATCGAAATCAGTTGCCTGGATTTGATTTCGCAAACCACGCGTGGTGGCGACATCAATCGAATGGTTCTGGATTTCGAATCGGCCGAAGAAGGATTCAAGGTCGTTCGGCGGTTGCCACTCGTTACCGTGATCTCGCCACAGTTCGTGCGGATGCGAGATGACAAGCAAGCGCATCCAAAAGATGTTCGCATCGACCAAATCAGTGAACAAGTCGAAGTCGCACTGACGGATTGCGATGCCAAGAACTACCGCTTGCCGGAAACAAAGCTTCTAAAGAGAGAGGTGTTTGTGAAACAGGCAAAGGGCAAGACGATGGTGCGCAAGTTTGTTCTGTTAAAAACAAACAAAGAGGATGACACCGATGAATACCCCGGCTACGTCCTGCACTACACAGATTTTAGTCCCAACCGAAAATCGCCACTCGACCGTGACGTCTGGGTCAGCGATTCGTTGCCTCAAATCGAATCCCTGTTCCTGCAATGCAAACAAGAGAACATCAAGAAAGGCTGGGAGCCCTATGGCGCAGCACCCGAAGTCGGTGATGTAGCCGTCGACGAAAAGCCGGTCAAAAAGAAAGCCGCCAAGAAAAAGGCTACTAAAAAGACTGCGAAGAAGAAGACCGAAGCAAAGGCGCCTGCGAAAAAGAAGAAGGCCACTAAGAAAACGGCCAAAAAGAAGGCGACCAAAAAGAAAGCTGCAAAAAAGAAGGCAGAGTGAACCCTCAAGCCATGCAGATTTTGAAACCGCTGTTCCCCGATCGGTACGTCGTGGGATTGCCCAGTCGCAACCTGTCAGTTGGCTTAGGATCGTTTCATTGTTTGAGCCAACTACAACCGGCGATCACGTAACAAAGGGCCGCCGTAGCCGATGTCGCCAGACTTCGGGCGAATTGCCAAGGCCTCCTGAACTCTGGCGAGCCCAGCTACGACATCTAAAGGCGACTAAGCCCGGTCTTTTTGCATTTACCAACTGACTCTCGCACAATCAATTCGCTTTGAGCAGCGAATGGCTTTGCATCGTTGTCTGCCATCAAGCACAGCAGGTCCTTGACCGCAGCTTCGCCCATTTCTTTAGCCGGTTGGCGGAAGGTTGTTAACGGCGGCGTCATGTACGCCGATTCGATCTGATCGTCGAATCCGATCAATGAAATGTCATCGGGAACGCGTAGACCGTTCTTGAAAAGCGCAAGCCGAGCCCCGAATGCCATCCTGTCGCTCATTGCAAAAACAGCCGAAAACTCTTGCCCGCTCGCCAATAGACGTTCCATACAACGCTCGCCGGAAGAGGCAGTAAAGTCTCCGTCAAGTAACAATTCGGTGGTTGTTTCAAGACCATATTCACCAAGCGCTTTTTGGTATCCGCGTAATCGGTCCTTGGTATCCGGATGTTCTGCGGTGCCACTAATCAGGGCGATCTTCCGGTGACCATTTTCCAGCAAATATTTCGTAACTTGGTACCCCCCATCCACATTGTCCACCCACACGCAATGATGAACATCACTTGGCAATTCCCTCGCAATAATCACTTTTGGAATGTCACGACAAAGATCAGCAATTTCGGTGCCTGGGATCTTTCCAGCGATCAGCACAAGACCATCGACCTGGCGCCCAATGAGAGTTCGAATCCCAGCCAGTTCCTCTTCGCGATTCAGTTGCCCATCAACAAAAACCGGTGAGTAGTTCGTGCCTTGCAGTCCCGCGATCACGCCTTCAACGATCGTGTCATAAAATGGGCTGCCGACCAGCTGCGTCACCACACCGACTGTCATCGATCGACCGCGTGCCAAACTTTGGGCCACGATGTTAGGACGGAACCCCAACCGCTTGGTGGCTTCCAGTACCGCTTTCTTCTTTTCAGCGTTGACCGCAACCTTGCCGTTTAGAACCCGAGACACGGTACTTTTGCTAACGCCGGCAGCGTTAGCGATGTCTTGAATAGTAACATTCTTCATTTAGCTCACGTTAGCAAAGATGCATGCCTTTGCAAACTCACAGGCAAACTTGTTTTGATGTTTATCAAATCCGATGTTGCGCGCATAGGGAAATGCATTAGCCACCCGTTTAGCAAGTTGTTACAGCCTTCTTTTACTGGATCCTGCCAGTGAGCCTGAGCGTGCAAAGTTTTGCTTTGGTTGCTTGATTGACTGTCGAGAACTGCTGGCGCATCTGCGCAAGCTAACCTGCCAAAATCGAATCGTCGTTGAAACAAATGAATCTGCTTGAGAAGCCGGCAGGTTCAATCTGCTGTGAACCGGTGAACTGTCACCACCGTCCCTGGACTTTATAAATTCTTGAATATGTAGTCGCTTAAAAAGATTTGGTTCACTGTGTACATTGTGGTCAGAATGACCATTTGCATCAAACGATCGAACGCGCACAAATACGGGTAGCGGACGACACAGGCGACAAGATCGATCATTCATGTGCATTATTGGTCATGCACTCCATTCCCGTTTGTATCACACAGACTTCACAACTAAAAAACGCACACAATGGTTTCGTCGATTACTGCATTAACACAGGATGGCTCGGTCGATATTGAGTTATTGGTAAAGCTGTTTGACCAGTCTCCTGATGTTGCTTTCTTCATCAAGGATTTGCAGGGTAAATATGTTGCGGTGAATCAACCCTTGGTCATTCGCCACGGCCTGGAGCGAAAGTCGCAAGTTTTGGGCAAACGTCCTTTCGAGATTTGCGAGGGCGAGTATGGAAGAATACCGTCGCAACAGGACATGGAAGTTTTGACCACGGGAGAGCCATTGATCGATCACTTGGAGATGCAATTAAGTCGGCCTCACAAACCCGTTTGGTGTTTTACCACCAAACTGCCGATGCGCGATTCGAATGATCAAATAACAGGGTTGATAGGTATTTCGCGCGATCTGCAGGCGCCAATTGAACCCGATCAAATTCCAACTGAGTTTGCCGATACGCTGCAAAAATTTGAATCTGACCTACAAAGCGACGTGACGCCTTCGTCGCTGGCAACTCAGTGCAATATGTCCTCGCAGCAATTCGCCAGAATGACCAAACGTGTATTCTGCCTGACACCGACTCAGCTAATCACGAAGACTCGCATCTCGGCTGCATCGCGTTTGTTAAATGAGTCAACACTTTCGGTCGCCGAGATTGCCCATCGTTGCGGCTTTTATGATCATAGTGCATTCACACGATCCTTTCGAAAATCGACGGGACTGACACCGAGTGATTTTCGTTCCAGCAATGGTGGTGGCACCTAATCAAATGCCGATTACGGGATCATTGCGAGGCGCTGGTGGCGGTCAAGTCATCATGAGGGCAAAGACGGTCACGCGTTAGTTTTCGGTAGCCAGATTCACAAGAATATTGGCCCTTTCTTTTTCCATCCGGATTTTGCTGAATTCGTCTACTTGGAAACCAATTCAGGGCGCTCGTTGATTTTTGTTTTTTTACAAAAAATCATGTAACAAATTGGTGGCCATATCGCTTATGACTACGTTGGTAAATTACGTCAAAGATCCTTGGGCCTTCCGGAATCTACAACACATTCACCGGTGACCAAATGCACAAAACCCAGATGAACAAAATCCAATCGCCAACAGCATCGAATCGGGCACGCGTGATTGTGTTCCCGATGCTGGCAGCATTTCTGCTTTGTTTGATGACAACCGTTGCGTCGGCGCAGGACAAAACTAAGAACAAAAAGGCTCCGTACGACCTAAAGACCGAGGTCGAAAGGCTGGAAAAGATGGTCGTGGCGTTTCGAGACCAAACAAGTACTGCCGCAAAGCAAAGCCATCAGCAACTTTCCCGACGCCAGCTGGATGACTTGAAGTTCTTTGAAGCGGAAATCAAAAAGCTGAAACTGCATATTGGCGGTCTCAACAAGCCGCCGATGTCCGTGCGGACAAAGAAGCTGCTGGATAAGTATGAATCGGTGATCGAACTAGAATCTCGATACGTTCAGGCCCTTCGTGCGTTCGGTGCGCAGCATCGACTGAACAATTCCTATGCAGCGATTGAGGAACGTTTGTTGAACGAGGTCAAGGGGCGTCATCGGTTGATGGCAGAGATCGAGAATTGTCGAGCTCAGCTAGGCCATGAAGCAAAACAACACGACAAATTGAAAGTCGCGCACGAAGAACTAAAACGGGAATTAGACCACGTCATCAAAAGCGTAAATAAAGATGACAGGAGCATGCGTTTGGCAATCAAGCCGATCCTGGACCTCGCTGTGAAACAGATCGGCCAAGGCACCGAGGCTGAGCCAAAGAGACTTGCAATGAAACAAGTCGAACTGGCACTCAGTCGCTTTCCAGGAATCTTTGACGCGAAAACGCAGTCGGAAATCATTGAGGATCTCACTGGACTGTTGAAGTCTCGTGAACTTGGTGGCGATGCTAAAAAACTGATCGACGAGCTAAAGAAATTGGCGGCGTCGCCCAGCTCGGACGACGATCCGTTTGGCCCATCGCCAACTGATAAAACCAAGCCAAATCAACCCAGCGATCCGTTCGCCCCATCACAAACTGACAAGACCAAGCCAAATCCGCCCGCCGATCCTTTCGGCGATCCTTTCG
>CAYNNP010000131.1:16522-18493 GCA_964398215.1 uncultured Pirellulaceae bacterium
CAAACTGACAAGACCAAGCCAAATCCGCCCGCCGATCCTTTCGGCGATCCTTTCGGCGACCCATTTGGAAACTAAAGATGAATTCGATTGCAAAATTCGCGTTCCTAATGACGCTTGTCACTAGCACCTCGTTCGTCCAGGGACAACAACTGGGCGACCCGCAAGACGCCTTGGTTTTGGCAAGCCAGATCAAGCAAGCGTGGGTGGCTGGCGATAGCGAGCGACTGATCAAACTGACACAGCGAAAGGAAATTGAGATACCGGATTTGTTCTTGCGAACAAAACCCAACGACGCTGGTGAGCCCAAGCTGATAACAAATGATGTGCGCATTCGCGCTTGGGTTTACGCTCAGTCTCCCGAGCAAAGCCGGGGGATTCAGCCCGATGATCGACCATTCCTGGAACTCGTTCGTGCCCAGAATGGTGATTGGAAACTAGCTCAAATTTCGGTGGACGCACTGGAAAACCGCACGCAGCTGCCGCCCGCGTTTAAACCGTTAGACGCCGATTCGATCGCACCCGCTGCGCAAAAAATTGTGCAACAAACCATGACCGCGTATCAAAACCAGCAAGGGATTGTGCCGAAACACTGGCTCCGTAAACAGCCTTTTTGGGGACAAGACGTTTTGTTTCTGACGTCACGAGACTTCAGTGCAAGCGATTTCTTTCTGGAACGTGTTCACGAATGGTCGCCAGCGTCGCCAATCATCGATGCTTTTTTTCGCCAGTGCGTTGTGGTGCAAATGGACCAAGTGGCTGATGGAGATCCCCACGACGCGATCTGCTACGCCTTCTTTTGGGTCAACCAGTCTTGGCGTCCTGTACCAATGGGAGTGCCGATTTGCAAACTTCTTTTTGCGCCGCGAACCACTGCCCTGAATGTCCCTGCTGATATCCAGGACGATCTGCGGCAACTTTTTCTGACCGGAGATCGAAGCAAGCAGATCCAGCGGCTTCAGTCGCGAATCGACGATGTGCCATTTACGATGCTGGATCAATTGGTCCGAGCCACTTACCACGAAGAACACGTGCTGCCGCTTGTTGAACTTTGCGCGCATACAGGGGATCGAGGAAAGTCGCTGGTTCCGCATTTGATGACTTTGGCTGGGACGAATGCAGAATTGAATTCGGCAATCGGCACGACGCTCAAGCGACTGGCTGTGGGTAACCCCGAATTATCAAAGTTCATCAATCGAGTTTGTGAAAAAGATCAGGTTCATCGGCTCAATGGCTACATCAATTTGTTTCAAGTCATTCTTTGTCGGCCTGGAGAAACGCGGCTGAGTGATCAATCGACCATGGAAATGATGTCGGATCTAGATGCGAGTCACCAATTGCTTGCCAAAAAGCTGTTGGAGAATTTGAGTATACCGGGGCGGTTGAGACCGAAAGGAATCAAGGCGACTTTGGATGTGTTTGCGATTTGCAATGTGACCGATTCAATAGACATTCTGCGAAAATTCCCGTTCACGCCCAACGCGAGCAGCCGAACGTTTGCCGAAGAAACTGCGACTTGCCTATTGGAACTTTCTGCTGACGACGAAAAGCTACAAATGGAAATCGCCAAAGAACTTGCCGATCGGTTTTACAACGTTCGCGCTTCCGTCGACATCAAACGCGCGATCAATGAAATTACTTGCAAGGACGAGAAATTTCGTGACGAACAATTGGATGAGTACAAATTCAGCAAGACCAGAATTAGCGATCGATTCCAGTTCATCCCCGCGTTGGAAGAAGAAGCTCGGTTGAACGCACAAAAGGAACACTCCCCGTAGCGGGAAGTCGTCAACAAGCCCTCAAGACTTTGGGTCGTTCACATAACGCACCACCGCAACCTTCCTGTGGTTTAACGGACAAAAATTGTGTCGGCCTCCGGCCTTTCCGGGCTTGTTGTGTTTACGTCCCCATGGCTGAAGCCCTTGTCTTTACCCACAACTTTGACCGCAATCCTTTCGATTTTTTCAGTGTGAA
>CAYNNP010000132.1:0-18282 GCA_964398215.1 uncultured Pirellulaceae bacterium
CCAAATCATGCTCGTGCAAAGCGATACGCGACCGCACATTCACTCGCCCTCTGAGAGAGTCCGGCGCGGTAGTGGCCAGAGGGCACTGGCAGGTAAAAAACAACCGCGGATGAACACAGATAGACACGGATAAGTCACCACAAGGCCCGCGGCTAGCGCCGTCGGCTCAGTAAATTTACAAACCGCCACGACTTTCGGCTTTGCGTTTTACGAAGTTGTTTGCGTCCAGCGCCGCAGGATTGTGCTGTTGATCAGTTGTACGGTTCCGAACAGAACCAGCCCCAACAATGTTGATGCGAATAGCGCCGCGATCAGTGCGTCTGTTTTTAACTGTCCTTGCCACTTGGTCAAGAGAGTTCCAAGTCCTGCGTAGTTGCTACCGTTGCCGACGAAAAACTCGGCGACTATCGCACCGATCACGGCGAGCCCACTGCTAATCCGTGCTCCTAGCATCAAGTAGGGAATCGCAGTTGGGAACTGCAGCGAACGTAGTCTCTGCCAACGACTACTGCCATAGAGTCGAAACAGGTCTGCCAAATCTGATCGTGCCGCCAGCAAGCCCGCTGTCGTATTGCTGATGATTGGAAACAAGCAAATGATCACGGTAGCGATCACCACTGTGCGAAATCGATAGCCGCTCCAGATGATTAACAGCGGCGCGATGCCAACAATTGGAACGGTTTGTAAAAAAATTACGTAGGGAAAGAACGCCAACTGGATCTTTCGCGAAGTGCTGAACGCGATTGCAATCACTGCACCTAATCCGATTGCACAAACAAGTCCTAGGCACGCTGCAATCGCTGTACTGAAAGTCGCTTTGATGATTGTTGCTCGGTTTTCCAAAGCCGCTGAAAAAACGCGGCTAGGCGATGGCAGCAACGCTGGTGGGAGGTTTTGGAATTTGACGATCGCCGCCCAAATGAACAAGACGCCAACCGCGACCAAGGCTACCAATGTGATACTTGTTAGGATTTCGCGAGCCGCAGAATTTGGTGCGCCGTCATTTGATTTTGGTGAAGGCGAATGATAGGGGTTATCCATGCTGGCCCCTTAACGCGTCGCTAACGGTTCCGTAAAAGTCAGCGAAGTCAGCTGTCCGGCGCATGTTTGCACGTCTTGGAAAACTGAGTGGATTGTTGATCGTTTGTGTGACCGATCCATCATTCATCACAGCAATTCGGTGTGACAACAGCGCTGCTTCGGCAATGTTATGCGTTACCAACACGGCGGTGAACTTGCGGGCTTCCCAGATCTGCATTAGCAAGTCGCCAAGGTCTTGACGTAGGATGTCATCAAGCGCCG
Organism: uncultured Pirellulaceae bacterium; assembly: GCA_964398215.1. GTDB lineage: Bacteria > Planctomycetota > Planctomycetia > Pirellulales > Pirellulaceae > CAYNNP01. The sequence goes on from CAYNNP010000132.1 coordinate 1,303, forward strand.
CGAAGGGTTCGTCCAATAGCATCACGATTGGATCAGTTACCAGTGCTCTTGCCAGCGAAACGCGCATTTTCATGCCGCCAGAAAGTTCGCGTGGGAATCGCTGCATCGCGTGTTCCAATCGAACTTGATGGAGCACGTCGGACGCCATTTCTTTGGCGTTTGATCCATGGATTCCCATCAGCGCCAACGGCAGCATTACGTTTTGCAATGCAGTGCGCCAGGGCAGCAAGTTTGGTTGCTGGAAAACGAATGCTATGTTGCCGCGTTTCGATTCGAGCGATGGATCGATCGCAAGAGTGCCTGTCGTTGGCTTTTGCAGGCCTGCTAGGACGCGCAGCAGAGTTGTTTTTCCACAACCGCTGGGGCCGATCAGCGAAACGATCTCGCTTTCATTGAATCCGATGTCAACAGCTTTAACCGCTTGGATGCTGTTGTTAAAAGTGACGCCGATCGACTGACACTGAATGGTCTTTTGTGCCTTTATATCAAGCATGGCCATGATTTGATTCGCCTGAGCAGCGACAAATTCCTGTTTCCGATCATTGGCTAAAGTCGCTCACTGGCAGGTTCGTTGACAGGGACATTGATTGACTTGCGATCCGCCAATGTAGGTCACTGGAGATGCGATGTCATGGCTTTGGCGCTGCCTCTGCCATCACTGCCAAATCTTCCGCACCGACCCGTGTGCAAAACGCACCAAGTGACTCGTCGCCATCACGATTCACCTTGAATGCAGCAAAGATCCCAACGATTTCGTCGACAACAACGTCGTCTGGCACAAGATCTTTATAGATGTAGTTCAGTCGGTTTCCGAGCCAGCCACCGCCTGCGAACAACGTGTACTTGTTCTTGGCTTTTCCCACCAAGGCTAAATCAGCGTTGTACGGTCGAGCGCACCCGTTGGGGCAACCAGTCATGCGAATCGTAAACCGTTCCTTGTCCAGTCCGAGTTTTGCCAGCGGCTGTTCCAGGCCATCGATAATGCCGGGGAGACGTCGCTCGCTTTCGGTGATCGCTAGCCCGCAAGTTGGCAGCGCGACGCACGCCATGGACCAACGGCGGACGGTACTTGTATCTTCGGTAACGCGAACGCCATGATTTTTTAGAATCTCGGTCAAGCGAGCTTTGTCGGCGTCTTCGATATCACAAAAAATCAAGCTTTGATGACCAGTCATTCGCAGTTCATTATCGAACTCGGTGCAGATCGCACGAATGGCGGCCTTTAGTTGTGTTGTTTCGTTGTCGTAGACTCGGCCGTTTTCGATATTCAAGCCGTATGACCATTTGCCATCGCCTTGTTCTTGCCATCCCATGTGGTCATCGACATTCGTAACATCGTCTGCCGTACAATCTTCGAGCGGTGTGCCCAAATATTCTTCAACCTTGGCACGGAACTTCTCGATTCCCCAGTCGGCGATCAAGTATTTCATCCGCGCGACTTTTCGGTCGCTACGATTGCCATGGTCGCGTTGCACCTTGACGACTGCCTCGGCGACTGCGACGGCTTGGTCAGGCGTACAGAACGCCATTCGTTTAGCGAGCGCTGGAAAAGTCTTTGCGGCTGACGGCGTGCGTCCCATGCCGCCACCAACGCTGACGTTGAATCCGATTACGTCGCCATCGCGTACAACGGCCAAGAACCCTAGGTCTTGGGTATACATGTCGATGCAGTTGTCGTCGGGCAAAGCGATTCCGACTTTGAACTTTCGGGGCAGGTACGTCGGGCCATACAACGGTTCAACTTCTTGGCCGCCACCCGCCAGCGTCTTTTCGCCAGAGTCAGGGTCGATAACCCAGAGTTCGTGGTAAGCGCCTGTTTTGGGGGCCAACGCAATCGTTAGGTCTTTCGTCAATTTAGCAATGGCGTCGTAAACATTGCCGACACGTTTGGCCGGGCAACACATGATATTTCGGTTCACATCGCCACAGGCAGCCAGCGTGGACAACTGCATTGCATTGATTCGATTGATGGTTTCCCGTAGGTCACTTTTCAGAATTCCATGCAACTGAATCGTTTGCCGTGTCGTGATTTTGATCGTGCTGTTGCCGAGTTCGTCACCGAGTTCGAGTTGCGCGAGCATTTGTTTTGATGAGATTTTTCCGCCGGGAATTGTGCACCGCACCATCATCGAAAACGCTTTTCCACCACCCGCTTTCTTGGCTGCGGCCCGCAAATCGCGGTCATCCTGCTGGTATGTCCCGTGAAATTTCAGCAGTTGCAAATCTTCTTTGCCAAAGTGATTCGTATCACTTTTCAGCTCAGGCCCAATCGTTCCACGCAAAAAATCGCTATTCTCTTTGATGGCTTCCAGGGGGCTTAGCTTGGGGGTGTCGGTAGACATCGAGTGACAAATCCTGTGTGATTTGGTTCAGATACTTCAGTTCTCTAATCCGGCAGCGAATCTGTTTGCGCCGGCTTTCACAAACATGGCGAACTGGGTAACTATAGCGGTCTGTCGCTAAAGTCACTATGGCAGCTGTCTGCCGCATTTACGAACGTTTACCAGAATTGAAAGAAAACTCGATGTCTGCTCAGATCTTGGATGGAAAACGAATCGCAGCCGAAATTCGCAGCGAAGTTGCTCAGGCGGTCACCGAGTTCGTGTCTGCGGGCGGTCCCCAGCCGTGCTTGGCAGCGGTCTTGGTCGGCGAAGATCCTGCTAGCCAAGTTTATGTGCGAAACAAAGAGCGTGCTTGCGCAAAAGCGGGCATCGCTGGTCGCACGCATCGGTTGGCTGCAACCAGTAGCCAGCAGGAGTTGTTGGACTTGGTCAATCAATTGAACAACGATGATTCGGTCCACGGAATCTTGGTTCAACTGCCACTACCGGCTGGCGGGAACGATGGTAATGGCTTTGATGAACGGCTTGTGTTGGATGCGGTCAATCCAGCCAAGGATGTCGACTGTTTTTCGCCAGTGAATGTTGGTTTGTTGATCCAGGGACGTCCCCGGTTTCTTCCCTGCACACCGCACGGGATCGTACAGTTGCTGCATCGCGCTGACCTACAGGTGGCTGGCAAGAACGTTGTCGTTGTGGGGCGAAGCGATATTGTTGGAAAACCGATGGCAATGATGTTGGCGCAGCGCGATGGTTCTTGCGGCCGAGACGTTGCCAACGCGACCGTGACATTGGCTCACAGCAGGACAGCCGACCTAAAGGAAGTTTGCCGGACCGCAGATTGCTTGGTCGCTGCTGTTGGCGTCCCGCAAATGATCACCGCAGACATGATTAAACCTGGTGCGATTGTGGTTGATGTCGGCATCAATCGAGTCAACGACAAACTGGTCGGAGACGTTGACTTTGAATCTGCCAAGGAAGTTGCTTCTGCGATCACGCCCGTACCTGGAGGAGTTGGGCCGTTGACGATTGCGATGCTGCTGCACAATACATTGTTGGCAGCTCAGGCGACCCAGGCCTAAGCGGGCAGTCGCACGTATGTCTGCCGCTTCACTTCTAACTTACTGCTTCGGATTCGCGCAAAGCCATGAACAAAATTAACCTGAGCGAAAAGTTCGGCCTCTTTTCCGAACACTGGACTCCAAAGATCGTTGCTGAATTGAATGGTCAGCATGTGAAGATCGCAAAACTGCTTGGCGATTTCGAATGGCACAAGCATGACAATGAAGACGAGCTATTTTGGATTGTCAAAGGTAACCTGCTGGTTCACTTTCGTGACAAAACGGTTGAACTAAGTCCCGGAGAAATTCTGGTCATCCCCAAAGGCGTCGAGCATAAACCAGAAGCTCCCGAAGAAGTACACTTGGTCATGTTTGAGCCGGTTGGAACCGTCAACACGGGCGAGTCCGAATCGGATCGAACGGTTGCCGAACCCGAGCGAATCTAAATGATTTTGGATTGATTGTCTTCGCAGTTTCCGGCTTTGCGCAATCAATTGCGGCACGAAATTGGATTCCCTCGCCAGGCTTGAGTCTTCATCAGACCGCGGACAACCTACAGTCGGCAATTCGATATGTTCGTTTGAAAGATCGCTGATGCGCCCAGTTGTTCCAAGCTTTCCATTGCATCGATGACTTCGCTGCTTCGAACCATCACGCGCACGCTACACATCGTATCGTCTTCAAGTTGATTGACGGTTGGCGAATTGAATCCAGGCGTGATTGTCTCGGCATCGGCCAGTTTGGTTCGTGGAATGTTGTATTCCAGTAACGAATAATCTCGCGCGATGACAACGCCTTCTAGTCGCCTGACGACTCGATTGGCCGTATCGTTGTCACGGACACGATCGTTTTGAATCAACACTGTTTGGTAGGTTCCGATTTCTTCTAAGATGCGAAGTCGGTTCGCAGCCAGTGTGCTGCCAGTTTCGACAAGGTCGACAATGGCATCGGCGACGCCCAGTTGAATCATGACTTCGACGCTTCCGGACAAGCCAACCAAATGTGCTTTAGCGCCGCATCCGTTTAAATACTTTTCCGTCACGTTTGGAAAGCTTGTCGCAATTCGCTTCCCGTCAAGCTCTTTGGCTGATGAAACGGGCGAATCGTCGGGCACACAAAATGCCAATCGGCAGCGCCCGACTCCTAGTTCCATTCGCGTGACTACGTTCGCCAAGGCTTCGTCGACCAAATCGCTTCCGGTGAATCCCAGGTCGATCGCACCTTCGGCACATAGAGTGGGGATGTCGTCGGTGCGAAGAAAAATTAGGTCAATGGGTAGACCACTGACGCGCGCGAACAAGCCGCGAGACTGGCGGCGAAATTTCAGGCCAGCTTGTTTGAGCAGATCGATCGAAATTTCACTCAGCCGTCCCTTGCTAGGTAGACCGATCCTTAGATTGTCATTGTTGGGCATTTAAAAACGTCTCAGTTGTCTTCGGTGTCTTGGTTGCGGTTGGCTTTTTCGACCAAACCGGAGGTGCCTTCGCGTCTGGCAAGTTCGCTTGCGATTTCGCTGATGTCCACACCTCGCCATGCCAGCAGCACCAACGTGTGGTAAATCAGGTCGCCGGCTTCATAAACAAAGTGTTGCCTACCATCTTCTCCGGGCTCGCCAGCAGCTTCGATCAATTCGCGTGCTTCTTCCAGTATCTTGTCACCGATCTTGGCCGGACCTCCCTCCAGCAGTTTTGTCGTATAAGAACCGACTGGGCGCGTTTGTTGACGCTCGGCAAGTGTTTCCATCAACCGTTGGATGGGGAGGAGCGAGTCAGGCATGAATTTACAAATTTGGACGAATGGTGCTCACGAAAGTCACTTCATTCTATCCGAGCCACGCGAATCGCAAAGACGTAACCCCGCGCAGGTAGACTCTTGGCCAACAGGGCGCGTCGATGACGGGCAGAGTGCCCATGCTACGATTGGTTCACGCCGATAGGTTGCCTACTGCGATGCCAGTTCGCTGGATACCGGCAGAGCCATGGTCATTGGAATGCCGTTGGCCGACTTTTGTCTTTGGCTTGGCTTTCGCAGAACATGGTTCAGGCGGATTTCGTTGACGGCTTCTAGGTTTTCTAGAAAGATCGAAACCAATTGCGGATCCCAATACTTTCCTGCTCCGCCATTGAGAATCTCTGCAGCTTTTGCGACTGACATGCCACGTCGGTAGGGACGATCGCTGGTCATCGCGTCGAAAGCATCGCAAACGGCCAAGATTCGTCCGTCGATCGGAATGCTTTCCCCTTTCAGTCGATCGGGGTATCCAGACCCATCAAAATTTTCGTGATGATAAAGGACACCTTTCAATACGTCGCTCAGCGCGTCCAGGCCATGTAGGATTCGCCAACCGGAATCTGGATGAGTCTGGATGACGTCGCGTTCTTCGTCGGAGAGCTTGGATGGCTTGAGTAAGACGCTGTCGGGGATAGCGATCTTGCCTACATCGTGGAGCAATCCAGTCAGATAAATTTGGCTGCATTCCTCGGCGTTCAATCCTGCAGCCGAAGCCAAGAACTTGGCGAACAGAGCGACTCGTTCACTGTGCCCACAGGTGTAAGGATCACGAGCGTCCAAAGCGTTGACGAGCGCGCGAACCATGTCCAGTAACAAGCTCTCTTTCTGATTCAGTAGTTTGATGTTGTTAAGCTGTGTGGCAAGCTGATTGACCACAGTGTCCATCAAATTGGCTTGGACCGTTGTGAAGCCGTGTTGTGCCCAGGTCACATCTTCTTCTACATCGATCCGATTCAAGGCGATCAACCACCCATGCAGATTGCCTTCGCATCGACACTCCAGCAGCATGTATTCGGAAACTGTGGGCAACTCAGACGAAGCGAATTCGTTGACAACAATCGGCTGTCGCTCAGTGGCCTGCCGGTCCGATGCAATCAGATTGCCCAGCACCGATTGGCTGGCGATTTCTTCACCAGACCAAATTGTTTCGGTGGGTTGACCATGTTCGTCAGCAATGACAGCGGCAATGGATTGGGCTCCGACGCCATCGCATAGTGGGCCGATCCAAGACTCGATCATGGATCGACTGGAATCCTCACTTGAGGGCAAAGCGCTGGTTGTCGCAAGCATCGATATCAAAGACAGTTCTTCGAAATTGCGACTGACTTCAAAAACCAGTGCATTGATTTCGGTGTGCAGTTCTTCGTTTTCGGAAACCGACTGCTGAAGTGCCAGGACCGTTTCGGCATGAGCCGCCGATTGCTCAGGGTGCTCGGTTAACCAGCCCACCAGAGACCCTGACGGTAGTCGACACAGAACCTGTTTTGCGGAAATCGCGATCGCGCTGCCAGCGGCAATTTCAGACGCGTCGTCTTGGTCCACTGATTCCAATTTTACATTGATGGCCAGTTTTTCTGATAACTCCTGAATCAGATTTTGGTCCTCAAGCACGGAACTGGGTTCCACGGATGGCAGGGCAGACACTAAGAAACCTCGTGGCTCGCATTCTTGCTGATTGTGGCTTCAACTGCTGCGACAACTTTTCCCGGACTAAATGGCTTGCCGAATATTTGAGTAATATCCAGTTCGTTCAGGGAATCGTTGGAGCTGAGTTCGATTTGACGCCCTGTCACTAGGAACAGTGGAACTTCTTTGTCGATGCCGCGAATGTTCTGGCAAAGTTCAATGCCAGTCATTTCCGGCATTTCTTGATCGCTAATGACCGCCAATACATTTTGTTCTTGAAACTGTTCCCATGCCTCGCGACCATTTTGGCAGGTGATGGGAGTGAACTTTGCGCTCTTGAATTTGAACGAAAGCACACGTGCGAGACCTGGATTGTCTTCTGCAATGAGAACTTTGCGATCCATTTCTACACACCCTCTACCGTCGGAACGTTATTAACAGATTCGCTGACATCACTCGCGATAGGAGCTGGGACTGCGCCCTCGTTTTCGACGTTCATGTTTGAAATGTAAGCAACGAATTTTTCCACAAGCTCTGGGTCATGGACGCCGTTTTTCGCTCGATCTTTCAGGATTTCGATGGCCTCAGCATAAGACTTGGCACGTCGAAATGGTCGATCATTGCGGAGTGCACTGAAAACATCGACGATTCCCACGATCTGAGCTGCCAGAGGGATCTGGTCGCCTCTCAGGCCGTCTGGGTAACCCGTTCCATCAAAGTGTTCTTTGTGATGGCGGATGATCGGCAGGACGGGTCGCAAAGGACGAAGTGGTGCGCAGATGTCGCAACCAACTCGTGGATGCTGGTGGAACAAAGCACGCTCGCGCGGCGTCAGCGGACCTGTCTTTTCAAGAATTGAATCTGGAATCGCAATTTTGCCAACGTTGTGCAGGATGGCACCGTATCGCAAGATCTTTAGCTCAGATGAATCCAAGCCAAGTGATTTTCCGAAAGCAACTGCATTGTTGGCAACATGCTCAACATGACCGCTGCTGTATCCATCTTTACTGGCAACGGCACGTGCAAGGCTAAGTGCAACGCTTTCGGCGCCAATCATTTCAGCGTTGCCACGATGAATCCGTGTGATTGAACGCATCCGTACGCTTAGTTCGCCACGATTGATTGGCTTGCTGAGGAATTCGTCCGCTCCCGCTTCGACAGCTTGCATGATTTCGTCATTGCTGGCGGAGTTGGTCATCACGACGACAGGAATCGTACGATACTGCATGTCAGCTTTGAGCTTTCGGCAGACCTCCAGTCCATCGATTCCCGGCAAGTTTGCATCAATCAAAATTGCGTGTGGCTCTGGTCGCTGCATAGCGGCTTCCATCGCTTCGTCACCGGTGGTTGCCTCAGAGACAATGTATTCTGCAGTAGCAAGCGATCGTTTCAATAGCTTGCGAACAGTCGCATTTCCATCGGCTACCAGAATGCGGACTTGTTCAGTGTTTTGCTGAACGGATTCCACAAATGTAGTTGCAATGCCAGATGTTAGTTCGCTTTCCGAAGTCATGGTCGTTCCAGCCGTTGTTAGATCGTCACTAGTTCTTTGGTGGAAACATCGGTGCCGGTGATGTTCGTTGTGGTCGCATCCTCATGCTCTGTAGCCGCTGCTTCCAATGGCAATGTGATCGTGAACACGGTTCCAGTGTCGACAACACTTTCCACTTCGATTGTGCCGCCGTGAAGCTGAACCAAGTGTTTGATGATCGCCAGCCCCAGCCCAGTCCCGATTCCTTGGTCTGCAATCGCGGCTTGGTAGTAGGGTTCAAACAGATGCTTGAGATGATTTGGTGCGATTCCCCGCCCGGTGTCACGGACACTGATGCGGAAATTCTTTTTGCCATCGGGACGAACACGAACGATGACGCTGCCACCGTTGGGCGTGTACTTGACCGCGTTGGACAGTAGGTTCAAGAGTATTTGCCGAATCCGAAGCGGATCTGCAATGATCTCGTTCAGTTGAGGTTCGACTTGTGCGGTGATTGTCAAACCTGCCGCTTTGGCTTTTGGTGCCAGCATTGTGACGGATTGTTTGACCAATTCTGGCAAGGCCACTGGTTGTGGTGCGATCTTGATCATGCCTGCTTCAGCTTTCGCGTAGTCAAGAATGTCGTTGATCAAAGCCAGTAGGTGTTGCGCCGCGTCATCGATATCTGTGACGAATTCTTGTTGTTCGTCGGATAGATTGCCAAGACTTCCGTCCAGCAACGACTCGCTGATCGCGGTGATCGTTGAAAGCGGCGTGCGAACTTCGTGTGAGGTTCTGCGGAGCGCTTCGGCTCGCATTGCAACGAGTTTCTGTTCCAGTTGAGACTGGACCTCTCGTCGTTTTTCTTCGCGTTGAAGCCGATAACTGGCAATCATGACGCGCATCGTTACGTACATCAGTGTTCCCAGTCCGATCATATCTCGGATCGCATCGAAAACTGGGTGCCATGAAGTCGGCTCGGCTGAATAGTACAGCTGGGCGAACATCGTTGCTGCAACAATGGTTACAACAGCGGTCGCAAAACCGATGGCGCGACGTTTGACGAGCATGAATGATGCTCCGATCGCAACCAAGTAGTACAGAATGAGCACGAATCGATCTTCGAAAGCGTAGTTATGCATCCACGTCAAAAACGCGATCGTGAATGCAAACACACCGAGATCGATGTTGAGCCAAGTTGGTAAGGATTTTTTTTGTTTGGACATAGTAGTCATCTTGGGAAACGGGGTTCCGATTGAAGACTACGTCCTGTTTAAGAGCGGATGTGCAAATGCGAGTTTTACTAGAGCCTCACCCGATTATCGTTGCCTTTTGAAACGACAGTACGGATTATTCAGGCATATGTAGGTGTACAAAAACAGATCACACTAGGATTTTGTTTTCGGCAATATCGCTTCGACTGGTTTCTTGTCAAAATCAGCACGATTGGGAATTGGTTTGTCGCTTGGAGGCGGGATAGCGACCAGGACCATTCGAATAGAAGTTCCTTCCTCTGGAATTCGTTCGGTGAACGGAACGTATAGCAACTGACCTGCTTCGGCACTGCTGGCAATTGAGACGTCAATCATCGCAGTGCTGAAGTTCGAAACGCAAATCATGTCGCCTGCGTTCGCTTCATAGTGCTGTTCACCGTTGGAGGGATCCGTCCAGAACCCGCTGCCGGCAAAAACCCATTCCGATTTCATCGTCTCTTTTTTGGTGCCCACTTTTTTGACCCAAGTCCTAGCATCGACGGCTTGGAACTTTCCTTTCTTGTCACGCCAGCAAACCCAGACCCGGATGACTTGTCCGGTGGCCGGAACGAATCTGGGGACGTGCTGGACGGGCGTTCCTGTTTGGGCCCCAATCGCGAGCAACGCGGTGTGCACGTCGATGGAACGAGCCAAAGTGGCGACGGCGGATTCATGTTCTTTGGTGCCAGCCGGACACGCGAACATTTCCAGCCCCCCGTTGCGTAGCGAAACGTAACCGTCGGCGTAAACGCGTTTGCGTTTCTTATCCATCCACAAGTTGTTGGTTTTTCCAAGTTGCACACATCCTGGCGGAGGCCCGAACGCCTTGCGGGCTCGATCGTCGGCTGACAGCGGTTCCGATTTTTCCGCTTGTTTGACTTCCGGTTTTTCTGCTTGTGGCAGCGCCCGTGCTGGTGCTTGCTCCGGCGTATCCTGAGCTTGCGTGCCCCCTACAGCAAGGGAAGCCAAAAACACAAATGCTGCCAAAATATTAATTTTCAAGGTATTTTTCCTGCGTGTGACTATCAGTGCAGTGACTATCGGAATTGGACTAAAATTTAGCTACCAGCCGTCTTCCATCCGTTGCTTCAGCCGTCAAACTGTCCAGAGGCGTTTTGCTGGCCGTTCGTTCAGCAAACCATCTGAATCTCCTCTCTCTAACATTGTCCATGTCGTTAGGCACAAAAGCAAATCAAGAAGACGCAAACGACGATCATTTGAGTCATCCGCCATCAGATTTACAAGTTGATTCGTTTCTTGATTCCGAGAATTGGACGTCGTTTCGCGGTCAAATTCTGGAAAACCGAAAGTCAGCGAAGGCCGTCGAGCTGTTCGGGGGAATGGCAGAAAATGGTGGGCTCTATCGTTGGGGACTGGCAGTGGCCTGTGGCGATTGCGTGCCAGAACACCAATATTTGCTTTCGCGGCTGGCGAGTGATCAGCCGGTCACCAAGCGTGAATTTCAAAAGGCGAGAATAGGAGATGCCGCCAGCGATTTTTTGCGCATCAACCAAATCGACAGTCACAGTGTCTTGGAAGCTGTCAATGTCAACCTGTGGGCAGCCGGACTTCCTCAATTGCTTGGCCAGATTCCCGACGATCTCTGGTGGAACCTAGTTGTTAAGATTCTTGATCTTCGAGAATCAACGCTTTCCATGGCGGTCACCGAAAATCCGGTCCACCTGATTGTAGGTGCTGAGCTAGGTGTAACGCTGGCCTGGCGTCTTGGCGAGCTTCCATCTTGTGCAAGGTTAGCGAAATCCGGCATGCAATGCATGGCCGCGTGGTACGAATCAGAATCGCTTGCGATCTCTGCGGCGATTCAAGGCGGTACAAACGCAAGGCTGGTTCTTGCTTCTGCCATCCGAGCAAAACTGATTGCGGGTGCGGTCTCTGGCATCAAATTAAAAAAACAACAGACCGAGGTCTTAGCCGATCTAGCGACTTGGGTAAGCGCGATGACGTTGCAAACTGGAAGCAGCGCGTTTTCGGTCGCGACGAAAACGCAGGTGCAAGATGACACGGTAGGCGATGGGTTGTTGGACCAAGTCGCATTATGCGACGAAGAATCGCTGATACCAGCGACCCACGCTGCGTTAGGTAATTCGCAAAACGAGGGCCGATTGGCTTGGGAAGTCTCATTGCCCGAGTCAATGCAGAATAGCGACGACGCCAAGATTGCGGTTTTGATGCCCCAGTGGGATGTGCGTCGCGGACGCATACACGCCGATTATTCCGAAAAGCATATGTGTTTGGAGATCTTTGCCGGCAAGCCATGTGTGATCCAAGGAGTTTGCGAAACGACAATCGAACTCGATGGCAACCCTCTGCGGCCTGTCGGCGAATGGAGCAATATTTGTGACTACTCCGATGACGACGTTCACTATTTGGAACTTGAGCAGCCATGGTCCAAAGGGTACTTTCTTCAACGTCAACTGATGGTCGTTCGCGACGATCGCTGCAGCTACATTGCCGATACCGTTGTGCCCGGCGAGTCGCATCAAAAAACCGACGCGCCGAATGAATTACGTTATCGCTTGCGTTTGCCGATGACACAGATGATGCATTTGCGATCCGAACCTGAAACCAGTGATATGTTTTTCAGCGACGGCAAAGACCGTGGGTTGGTGCTGCCGCTGTCCGCCAATGAATGGCGCATCGGAGCTTCGGCCACTTCACTGACCGAGTCCGTCGATCAACATCTGGAATTGTCGGTGCGGGGTGTTGGTGCGCTCTATGCGCCGCTGTGGTTTGATTTTCAACGCAAACGGTTTGCTCGAAACAGAACATGGCGACAATTGACGGTCGCGCACGACTTGAGAATCTGTGGCAGCAACGAAGCAGTTGGATATCGAATCCAAGTTGGTACTGAGCAATGGATGATGTACCGTTCGATTTTTGGCCGAGCTTGTCGTACTGTTCTAGGCAAACATTTGGTTGCTGATTTCTTTGCAAGTAGATTTCATGGAAGTGACGGTTTGCAAGAAGAGTTGATCACGGTGGATGACGACACGGATGACTGATTCACAGATTGCAGCGAAACTTCGTGAAAATTGGCTTGGTGTGATTCAGCAGGTCCAGTCGGCGGCATCCGATGCAAACCGGAGTGCTGATGGCATCGAAGTCATTGGCGTTACGAAATACGTTGATGCGACGATGACTCGCGCGTTGGTGGTCGCTGGCTGTCGAACGTTGGGCGAGAATCGGCCACAGGTTTTATGCGAGAAAGCAAAGTTGCTGGCTGATCTGGATATTCAGTGGCACCAAATCGGTCATGTGCAGCGAAATAAAGTCAAGAAGCTTTTAGATCATTCCGTTGTCATCCAAACCATCGACAGCGCGCGAATCTTGTCATCGATTGGCCAAGAGGCGCAGCGCCGCAACTTAACGATCAGCGTTATGCTGGAAGTCAACATTAGTGGCGACGAATCCAAGACGGGATTGAATCCCAATGAACTTGACTCAATACTGGACCAGGTTCCACGCGAATCGGTCGATGTGATAGGGTTGATGGGAATGGCGGGTTTGGGTTCCGATTCTGATTCCGCTCGAAAACAATTCGGTGAAATCCGGACGCTTCGCGATAAGTTGGCTACTAGCAGCGGATTTGCGCTGGATCATCTGTCGATGGGAATGAGTGGTGACTTTTGCGAAGCGATTGCCGAAGGAGCCACCATGGTTCGGATCGGTTCACGACTGTTTGAAGGCCTGCGTTAGTTTTTATGGACAAAGCAATAATGAAAAAGACACGTTTCGTTTTATTGGGCGGATTCCTTGGGGCCGGCAAGACAACTCTCGTTGGGCAGTTGGCCAAGCGATATTCGGATGCCGGCAAACGTGTTGGTATCATCACAAATGATCAGGCCGCCGACTTAGTCGACACCAATAATTTGCGCGGGCAAGGTTTTGATGTCGGCGAGGTTTCTGGAGCCTGCTTCTGTTGCAGTTTCAACGATTTGGTTGAAACGGCTGACTCACTGATGGACGTCGAACCGCCAGACGTCTTGTTGGCCGAACCGGTTGGCAGTTGCACGGACTTGGTCGCCACGGTTGTGCTGCCAATGCAGCAACTGTTGGGTGAGAGATTTGAACTAGCGCCGTTCGGAGTGCTTTTGAAGCCTTCGCATGGTAAAAGGATTCTGGCTGCCCAATCGGAGAATCAGCGGCGAAGTGGATTTTCGCCGCAAGCTGAATACATTTTTCGAAAGCAACTGGAGGAAGCCGACTATCTGATGATTGGTCGCAGCGATCAGTTGAGCGACGAGCAGATAGAAGAACTGCGTTCGAATCTGGAGACGGTCGCGCCCAATGTGCCGGTTGTTGCCGTCAGCCCCAAGACGGGCGCAGGGATCGATGAAGTGCTTGGGTATATTGAATCGCCAATGACGGCAGGGCGCAAGCTGCTGGAAATTGACTACGACGTTTATGCCGAAGGCGAAGCGGAACTGGGATGGGTGAATTTGACATCAACATTCAAATCAAACTCTGAGTTGGACCTTGATGAATTTGCGTCGGGACTTGTGGGAAACATCGCGACACAAATCACTTCCGCAGACGCTGCCATCGCACACTTGAAATGTTCAGTTTTGGGTGGAGACACGCAGGCGGTCGCGAATGTTGTTTCTAATGATTCAGGCATTGATGTGGGACTGCGTTCAGGGCGAGCGGTCACCGGCGAAATCCAAGTCATTGTCAACGCGCGGGTGGCAATTGACCCCGATCAGCTTTTGGAAATTTGCGGATCGCAGGTGCGGAAAGCCATTGAAGAAACTGGCGCGGAAGCAAATTCGGTTTCGGCACACGCTCTGCGCCCGGGACGTCCAACACCAACCCATCGTGTTGTTTCTTAGCTGAGCGGAGAGGCTGTGAGTTTTTTGTTTTGTGAGCGGCAAGGCGATAGCCGCCGTTTTTGTGGTGTTCGATTTCTGCGCAAATTAGCCGACGGCTAACGCCTTGTCGCTCTCCAGAAAAGGGATTTCCAAAAAATCACAGGCTCCAAGAGTAGATTCCTTTCGCAGGCGTGATTGGACAGGCTGAACCACTTTAGTAGAATCGGCGTCCAAGCTTTATCAGAACAGTCCGGCATTCATGAGCAGCAGAATTGGCAGGCGCGTCCAAAACTAATATCGAAATTCGCCAAGCGCTTCCCAGTGATGCTGCCGATATTCACGCTTTGCTTCGTCCCTATGTCTCGCAGCATTTGTTGTTGGAGCGCAGCGAGGCAGAGGTGATTGAGCTGACGCGACACGGTTTCTGCGCAACAGATTCAGGCTCAGGGAATGCGGAACGCTGCATTGGATTCGCGGCGATAGAAATCTATAGCACCAAACTCGCCGAGCTTCAGTGCTTGGCCGTGCATCCTAGCCATCAGGGTACCGGGCTTGGAAAAGAGCTAGTCAATCATTGTATTCAACGGGCAAAAGAACTGGACGTGATGGAAGTTCTTGCGATCAGTTCCTCCGAAGGTTTTCTGCAAAGTTGCGGGTTTGATTTCTCGCTTCCAGATCAAAAGAAAGCTCTGTTTTTTCAGATTCGACCGCGCAGGCATTCTTCTTGACCCGTCACTCATCTGTGCTTAATTCTTCGAGAGTATTTCGTGATCTATCGATTCATTCTGCTGGCTTGTATCGTTGTCTCTCATTCCGTCGTAAGCATCGCGCAGGACAGCGCTGTCGAGGATGAACTGTCCAACAGTCCAGAGTTTAAAGCGGCGGCCAAGGAAAAGCCTGGTCCCGACCTGCTGCGGAACATGCAACGGTCGGCGATAATTGACCAGAAAGCTGATATTGGGCATTGGGGACATGTTCCAGACAAATACAGCACATGGATGAATCACAGCAATCGGCTTATCCCTGTTTACACATTTGGGCTGACGCTGAATTCTTTGCGGTCAGAAGGCAGCGCCTACCGGAGCCCCGAACGGCTGAAGAAACTGTACGGCAAAGTACCCGATGGATCGATCAATCCAACGGCTATGTACTTTGACCAAACCGATATCTACCGTTTACAGATGGCTGCAGTCGATGCGGGTTACAGCAATATTATCTTGATGGTTTTTGACGGCATGGACTGGCAAAGCACCCGTGCCGCCGCGACTTACAAAGCTGGACGGGTTCGGTACGAACAGGGGCGTGGTAGTGCGCTCGCCATTCAAGACTTTCGAGAGACGATCACAGACTTCGGCTTCGTTGTCACCAGCCCGTATTCTAGTGGTGCCAAATTCGATGTGAATGCGCAAACACTGATCAGCGGTGCGGATGAATCCACGGGAGGATACGACTGGCGCCGTGGCGGTATTTACCCTTGGCATGAAAAAAGCAATAGCGATTATTTGCTTGGACTGAATCGAGAACGCCCCGATGCTGTCACCGATTCTGCTGCGTCGGCGACCAGCCTGAATACGGGCATCAAGACCTTTAACGGCGCGATCAACATCGATCGAAATGGATCGCAGTTGGTGCCAATTGCGCGTGTTCTGCAGGATGAACAAGAATTCAAAATCGGAATCGTCACTAGCGTGCCGCTTAGCCATGCAACGCCGGCGGCATGCTATGCGAACAATATGACCCGCAAGGACTATCAAGATATTTCACGAGATCTGTTAGGACTCCGTTCGTCATCGCATCGAAAGAAACCTTTGGTCGGCGTTGATGTGCTGATTGGTGGCGGGTGGGGCGAAGACGCGGAAACGGATGAGTATCAGGGCGATAACTTTCTGAAAGGAAACACGTATTTGCACCAAGAAGACCTCCGCAAAAGTGATATCGCAAACGGTGGCCGCTACCTAGTTGCCCAGCGGACAAAGGGAATGTCGGGACGCGAGGTGCTGATGAAAGCCGCGCAGAAAGCGTCCGACGAAGATCACCGTCTACTTGGATTCTTTGGTGTCAAAGGAGGCCACCTACCGTTTCAAACGGCGGATGGCGGTTACAACCCAACCATCGATGCGACTGGCGTCGAAAAGTACAGTGAGGCTGACATCACCGAGAATCCAAGCCTAGCCGATATGACCAAAGCCGCGCTGGTGGTCTTGGAGCAAGCCATTGATGGGTTCTGGTTAATGATCGAAGCGGGTGACGTTGACTGGGCGAATCACTCCAACAATCTGGACAACAGTGTTGGCGCTGTTCTCAGTGGTGACGAAGCGTTTCAAGCTGTCATGCACTGGATTGATGACAATAATGCGTGGAGTTACACCGCAGTCATTGTGACTGCTGATCATGGTCATTTCTTGGTCATTGATGATCCAAACCAGTATGCGAATGCAGGAAAAGCAGCCCAAGCTGCAAAACGCAAATAAATAATTACGTTGCTAGATTCCTCCGTCGGGGGCGTTGTCCGGTGTTATCCAGACGATGCAGCTGTGTTTCATGTGGTGTTTGGTTGTAGGCTGGACCGAGGACGCGATACGTGCCGGAACAGCGCAAACGCCTCCATTG
>CAYNNP010000133.1:0-18155 GCA_964398215.1 uncultured Pirellulaceae bacterium
TGGGGGAACGCCCGCAACCTCGGGCTAATGCCCGAGGCTATATGCTGTCGCTGCTTCGCAGCTGGTTTTCCGGCTGTTGCACATGTCCCAATCGCAACGGGTTTCGTCTACTGCTTTGGCAACGCAAGCAATCTGTTCGATTCGTCCAACAAGAAATCGACGTCGTTGAACGGTTCGTGTCCAATGTCTTGCCAGCGAACGCGATTTTGGGCGTCGATTAGAAAGGTTCCATGCAACGGTTGGTCTTCGAAATCATCCCAGCACTGGAACGCTCGGAAAGCTTTTTGGTCCGATCCAGCCAGCAACGGGATCGTCAGTTTTTTGTCATAGCCCTTCAAGGCGGCGGTCAGTTCTTTTACGTCCTCGGTGCTAATGGCCAACATATCAATTCCAGCATCGCGGAATTCTTTCGCTCGTGGCTCGAACACGTGCAGTTGTTCAACACAGTGCAGGCAACCGTGGCCAAGGTAAAACACAACCACGCGCGGCTTGCCGTCGTACTCGGTGCTTGGCACAGCCTCGCCTTCGGCCGACTTTGCTTCCCATGCAGGTGCCTCATAGGGGCTCCAGCGAAAAGGTCCAAGTTCATCCAATTCTGGGCGTTCGCCTAAATCATCAGCAGGCTTTGCAGGTTTACGCCAGTCCTTGCCAGCCTTGACGGCATCGGCGACCGGGCGTAGTCGAGCCAGCATCGGAGTCTCTATATCTGCGTGCCCAGCCAGCGTACGCAATTCCTCGAAGCGTTTCTTTGCGTTCGTTTTGTCCTTCTTTTCCCACAGCAAATGCACCAAAAGAGCGAGTGGGCGAACTTGGCCTTTGGAGCTTTTGACCGTTTTCTCGCACTCTTTGATCGCGCCATCCAAATCGCCAGCCATTGCCAACCACTCCTGTTGGATCGTTTTCTCAAGACCAGCAGATTTGATTTGGCGGCGAAAGGTTGTCAGATCCTTTCGTTTGGCAGCCGATGCGACGGACGCGCGATGGATGGCTTTGTTGATGCTTTTCAAATGAGTCTGAAGCTTCTTTTTGATTTCTTCGGTGTCAGCTTTTTCCTCAGACTCATCCTCGTCGTCATCATCTTTCTCGCTCTCTTTGTCATCGAGTGAGACATCTTTTCCGTCAGCGAGATCCAAGAGCTTGGTTTGCAACGCGATGCGACGTCGTTTAAGAGAACGCAAAGTCTTACCAGCTTCTTCCGTGTCACCGGTCATGAACTTGGCGACGGCTAACCAGCTAAGCCATTCTTCTTGCGCAGTTTCGTTGCCTGTGGGCGGCAAGTAGTGACCGCCGCTTTCCATGATCAGTTCTTTCCAAAGCCCATATTGCGACAATGTCTGAATCAAACGATCGCGACCATACTGGTAACTGCCTCGTTTTTTCAGCGTGTTGTATTTTGGGTGTCTTGGGTTGGAAACTAGATTCCGAGACTGATCGAGAGCTTCGTTGACCCTTCCAACGTACAACAGATTCCGGGTCAGCCACTCGTTGTTGTGGGCGTAGTTGTGAATTTGATCGGGAATCAAATGTGACCGTACCATGTGGGCGTGATCGACTCGGGCTGATGCTTCTTGTTGCCATGCCGCGTCGTTGTACCGTTTCAATTTGCTGTAAATGTGGCCTGGCATGTGCCACATGTGTGCGATACCTGGCGCGGCGGGACCGCACTCGGCAGCCGACACAAGTGCATTTTCTGGTCGCCGCGAATCCCAAAGGTGAATGCGGTAATGATGAGCCGGGTGATTTGGGTTTTTCGCAAACACTTCGCCCAGCAACGCATTGACCGCATAACGACTGGTGAGTTTGACACCAATGCGTTCCGACTGCCAAAGGTGAACGGCAATGAAAGCCCGAGCTTCGATATCATCGGGAAAGTCATAAAGGATTTTTTCAAGGTCTGCGACGTAACGTTCTGCGCGACTCTTTTTTGCGTCGCGTTCGGCCTCTTTCTGTTTGTCCGTTTTTTCTTTTTTGTCATCGTCATCGTCGTCTTTCTTTTTCGCTTTGGGGATAAAGCGTTCGAGAGCTTCGATGTACAGTTTTTCGTGACGACTCGTTCCATTCTTTGTTCGCCATTTCATCGCTTCGTCGATAAAGCCGCGTGACCGATCGCCGTTGTTGACGTTGGCCATCGCCATTCCCCAATAGGCAATCGCGAGCTTGGGATCCTCTTTGGCGGCTTGGCGAAATGACCGTTCTGCTTCCAAGTACCAGAATCCGTGAATCTGCGAGATTCCCTGCCGAACGAACTCCTGCGCTTTTTTCGATTTGGACGTGACCGGAAACTGAATCTCAGCCATACCATCAAGCAACCAAGCGGCTTGTCGTGGCCCTTCATTGAAGGCTTCTCCGTGGTAGCTATGACCAGCGGCAACAGATTCGCCTCCCGTTTTCTCAGATACCGATTCAGCGGCAGTCACAAGACTGAAATGGAAAACAAAAAGACAACCAAATGCAGTAAATCGGTTTCGCAGGTTCATGGCAGGGCGTGCTGGCGGAAAGTGGGCATTTCTATCTAAACCATTGTAGCTCATGTTCCAGCAATTCCAGGCCTTTGACCACACGTGTCACACCGATATTGCACACTTTGTCTTTCAGAGAATTTTGATGACTCCCACGAAAGGGCGACCATGAAAAACAACGAATTTGCCAAGCGAATATCGACTGAACCCACGATAATTTCAGGCTGGCTGATCCAACAGCGAAGTCCTGATGGCACCAAAACCGACAAATTCCTTCAAATCGGAACCGGCCAATGGTGCCCATCACAATCAGCCACTCGCTTTCCCGCGCGAAACACTGCCATGATTTACGCCCACGAGTTTGGCTATAGCGTGGGCTACACAGCAGACGTCGTGCCCTACGTTGGCGGCAATTCGTTTGGCGAATTCAATTAGGCCGTCGCTACATGGCGCCTTTTTGCATTCCCGATTCAACCTGTCGCCGAACAAGATCATCGAGGCTGATGTCACCGAACTGTTTGGCTGGCACGTCAGAACGATCGGCAACTAGTTTCGCACGCTTGGCAACCTCGCTGACATCTTCCAGAGTTAGTTTGTCAACCAAACGGCGACCAAGAACCGAGTCATCGGCGACCACAACAGGATTCAGGATGTCTTCGGCGTCCACTGCTGTAGCCTTGTCCAGTTCGACCGCTCTACGAAATCGAGAAATCTGCATCGCTGAATCCAGCGCGGTGTCGGTACCTTGATTTTGCAAGAAGTCTTCTAGGACGGCCAATTCTCCCCACTGTAGAATCGGCAAACGCACAAGCCGTTGCATCACACCGCCGGCCTGCCAGTTTTCTACCTTGCCGCGTTTGATATCGGCTGCAAAGGCTGTTAGTCGTTTGACGATCTTTGCCTTGTCTTCGGGAGCAATCATGCTCTGTTCAACTTCAGGAACAAACGTCTGTTCCAAAGTACGCACAGCTAGTTCGCCACGTTTCTGGAACAACCACCAAGTCGAAACTCCGCAGAAGATAAAAAAGCCAATCCCCAGTAGCACTGCGCCGGCCATTAAAATCGGAGCCCAGCTTTCAGTGACCTCCGCTTGCTGCTGATCCGTTTCGGTTTCAGCTGGGGCCGCGTCCTGGGTTGGCTCTTGTTCACGAGTCATTAAGATCGGTCCTGTTGCTGTGACGTAAATATGAGAAGCACCCGATGGGCCGTTGCCGACGACAAGTGCTTGACTCTTCCTCGCAACCAACGGTTGCTGGGGCGGCGCTGAAGGCTCGCGTTCATGTCCAATACAGGACTGATCGCAGCAGTGACACGCAGGAGGCAAGGAATTGAGGAATAGAAATATATCACTGGGCCGTGTGATCAGGAACGGAGCGTTCGCAAAGAATTTGCCAAGCGAACATAGTCGAGGTCAAGATTCCCTTGGCATGTCCGCACTGGCTGGCGCCGCCCTATTGAATCGTCGAAACAATGGGAACCATTGAAACAACCGCTTCTCTCGCGGGTTTAATCACAGGTGAAATGGTAAATTAACGCTTCAGGTCCTGCCGGCTTGAATCATAATGTGACAGCGAACGGACTGTGGTCTGAGGGGGACGGAATCGACGACAAAATCTAGATTGTCGCACGCCAATCTCACTGTTCATAACAAAACGAACGACATGGCTTCTGACCCCTCCAACAATGACCCCCGTTTCTTGGAGACGATCGAAGGCAGCGATCCCGAATTCGCAAAGCAGCAAGAGGACATTGCGGCGGCCGTTGTGGCACTGCGAAACAACGCTGTCAGCGAACGGAAACTCTCCGAAGCGAGTCGCAATTGGACGATCCACGGTAGTGTGCCGCTACTGAATCACCTTGTTGAAGTTGGATTGATCGACAGCGCGGCTGGGCAATCGCTGGCGAAAGATGCCAACGCGCTGCTGAGAAATCTGAGCAACCGTGACCAAGTCGGCGCTGAGGGTGAGAGCTTGATCGCCGGAACAATCGAAGCAATCGACCCCTCTGGCCGAGTCGCTCGCCTGCTGGGAATCCAAGCCGCTGCCGGTACAGGCCTCTCGGAAGAGGCGAACCATCGGAGCGCGATGCATGGCTACCGATTGATCAGAAAGATTGGCCAAGGAGGACTTGGGCGAGTTTGGTTGGCGTTCGACGATAGTCTCAAACGGTATGTCGCGATCAAGGAAATTGCAGGCACCGTTACGGCAGCTGCTCGAGAACGTTTTGATCGCGAAGCCGTGATCACTGGAAGGCTAGAGCACCCAGGGATCGTTCCAATTCATCAACTTGGAACAGAAGACAACACGGGCAAATCTTTCTACGTGATGCGGTTCCTTGGCAAGACGACATTGCACGACGCGATCATGGAGTACCACGAGCGCCGCGCCGAAGGCCACGACGATCCGATGCTCATTCGTCGCTTGTTGAATGATTTTGTCAACGTTTGTCAAGCGATCGGTCACGCCCACTCTCGCCACGTGATACATCGCGACCTTAAGCCCGAGAACATTGCGATCGATAGTTTCGGGCAAGTGATCGTGATCGACTGGGGGATCGCCAAGGTGATCGGCGAAGTCAATGCTGGCGTGGCGGGCCCTGAACTTGATTCAGCCGAGATCAGATCGCAGAGCACGATGGCTGGGCAAGTCTTGGGCACTCCTCTTTACATGGCACCCGAACAAGCGGCCGGACGTATCGATGAACTGGATGAACGCACCGACATCTACGGCCTGGGAGCGATTCTGTTTGCGATCTTGACCGGTAGTGCTCCCCACGAACGATCGCGCGAGCAGTCACCGGCTTTGGCGGGTCGCGAACTGCTGTCCGCAATCGCGAGTCGCCCAACTCCAAACGCGCTGGATACCGATAGCGGAATCGATGATGCTTTGGCGGCAATCTGCTGCAAGGCAATGGCTCGCAAGCAATACTCTCGCTACCAATCAGCGATGGAGTTGGCCGAAGACGTGCAGCGGTGGATCGCCGGCGAACCCGTTTCGGCTCAAAGAGAAAAGTTTGGACAGCGAGTCAAGCGTTGGGTGCGACATCATCAGGTTTGGTCCCAAGTCATCGCTGCGATTCTGATCATCACCTTCGTTGCCGCATCAACTTCGGCCGTCGCCTATCGCCAAAGCCGAATTGCCCAGCATCAAAGAGAGTTTGATGAACTGAGCGTTTATAGCAATGAAGTGAAAGTGCAACTGCAAACCGCAGCGATCGAGTCGATGCACAATACAAGGTTCATGTCGATGTTGCCTCCCATTCAAGGAATCATCGACGCACGCCAAAGTGTTCAAGACGTTGGTAAAGATGATCAAGCTACCGGTGACGGTGCTGATGAAGGCGAGGATGTTTGGCAAGAACGTTTGGCGACGATTTACGCGGGGTTGCTGCGAGCAAATCCGAACTACCGCAGTGTCTATTATGCAGCCTTCGAAAGCGAGAAGGCGACGCCGATTGTCCGCGTGGAGCGACATGCTGGTCAAATGGGATTCGTTCGCAGTTTGCCCGCCAGTCGGCTGGAGCCGCTGGACGACTATGAGCTTGTCGCACAGGTTGCTGAATTGTCACCCGGCGATATCCTGTTGACGACTCGCTACCAGAACAAGTCGGCGGGAAAGATTCGCCAAGAGGTCAGCTTGCTGGCATCGACTCCAGTGTTTGACGAAACAACGGGAAAGATGTTTGGCTTGGTGACGCTTGAATACGATCTTCTAGGCCGAGTCGTTCAAGTGCTCGAGCGGCTTGAGCAGAGCACGGCCAAGATTTTGGTAACGGATTCGGAAGGCCAAGCATGGGTCAGCGACGATCCGGTCGCTGGTATCACGACGATGCCTGGCAAGATAGATTCTGCGACTGAGCGACCCGGCGTATCAGAACTCTTCGCTGACACACAGCAGCATCGCATGATGAACAAGGACGAAGGTTGGATCGCCAATCGAATCACACTCGATCCGTCCAACCCCCAAACCACGGTCGGGCTGATCGTTACGTTGGAAGATTGAGCCCCGGCTTGTGATTTCCGTAGGCCGTATCCAGTGGTTTGCGCAGCCACGGCGATTTTGAAAAGTCTTGACGGCTCGTTGATTTATTTGCGCGGCATATTTTTGTGAGCCGCTGGCGCTAGCCACGGGCCTCGAAGGGTTGCGTTGCCACCAAAAAGGCCCGCGGCTAGCGCCGTCGGCTCAGTAAATCCTAAAACGCTGACTTGATGGTTTCAAGGTCAACGCCAAGCAAGCGTTTGGCTAGCGGATTGAGGTCGTCTTCTGAGCCTTGGATATGAAACGTTCGCTGCACGT
Source organism: uncultured Pirellulaceae bacterium (assembly GCA_964398215.1). GTDB lineage: Bacteria > Planctomycetota > Planctomycetia > Pirellulales > Pirellulaceae > CAYNNP01. Next base: position 6,755 of record CAYNNP010000133.1, read on the forward strand.
GCTGCATCGTCTTGCCAGGGCCCAGTGCGGCAGCAGGCGAAGACGTTTCTAGTTCGTAAAACGGACCCAACGGTGGCTTGCCCTCTTCGGGCGAACCGTCGTTGTAAGAATTGATCACGTCTCCAATATATGGTTTGTCTTGCAGTTCCCACATTGAATTGACGAAACCATTCGGGGCTTGCTGCACATTGTAGGTAACGATGTTCAGCACTTGTCCGGCCGCATCGTAACTGCCTGCGATCCCCTTGGACCGTTGAGGAGTGATCCCAATTTTTCCTCGTCGCGTTCCATCACCTCGGAAAAACAGTTTTTGTTCTTCGACTCGCAGGTACTCCGGCGGCACCTTGCCAAAATAAGTGTCGTTGACTTTGGGACCCAGCGTCTTTTCGTCACCCGGTTTGAATGGAATGACGACCGTTGTTTTGGGCGACGGGTTGTACATGCCAAGGATCCAAATCGAAAGCAGTCCTGTTTCTGGTTTCCAAGCGATGTCGCCAGCGTTGGTGATCCTGTTGTCCGTTTCATAGCCAACCATTCGCAGCCCTTTGCCAAGTTGGACTCCCAAAATCTGCGAAGCATCCTGTTGATTTAAAAGCTTCACCGTACGGTCAATGCCAACGTTAAACTTGGTGCCGCTGTGATTGACCAGTTTCGTCTTGTGATGGAACTTGGCCGAAGTCTGTGTTTTTTCGACCACCGCGAATGCCTCAGTATCAATCGCAGCGGGAGTCGTCCAATCAGCGAATTCAAATTTGGTACCAGGCTTGAAAAACACAGCGTACTGCCCACCTTCGGGGCCAATCCAGAAACGTTCTTCGCCCCCAAAGATGTAGATATGTTCTTCCAGTTTGCCTTTTCTGTCTGCGTCTGAAAGCAGTCCCTTTTCAATTACCGGTCGGTTGATCCAGCCGAAGCTTGGCCCGGCCTTGCTGTCGAACGTGCTGGTCATCACGCGGCCTTGATAGGCTGGAGCCAGCGCGATCGCTGCGTCACCATGTTGCAGCAGCACGATTGGCGTGTGCGATTTCATGAACGCGACATCATCGGCGAATCCGTCATCCGCAAAAGTCGACCCGGGCAACAGAACCATCAGTACTGCGGCGAAACTCAGGCATGAAGTCAATTGTGTTCTAGGCATCTTAGTCTTGTTCCTTTACTTCAAATCGTTGAATGAATGGTAGGCGTCCTTTGCCTTTGGCTCTTCCGATCTCGACGCCCCATTTAGGAATGCCGCCTGTACCGCTTTGTGTGAACGCTTCTGGCCGATACGCGCCGCCAGCCCATGGGCCGTTTTTCACATTGTGGGTTTTGGAAAAGTGAATTCCGTCTTTGGCATACAGGATCGAATTGGTAATGGCCTTGGGGCCAGTCGTGCCGATCATTGCCGCCACGCCCTCGCCGTGTGGCCAAACAAGCACTTCATGGTTACCTGGAATCACCGGATTCGCCTCGTGCCTCACGTAAGGACCCTGAGGATCGTCTGCGATCGCCAAACCCATTTGAGTTTGCCCGGGGCTTTTCCCCAACTGGCGGCCTTTGTAATAGAACCAATACTTGCCATCGCGAACGAGCAAGCAGGCATCGTCTACAAGATGACTGTCAAAGTCTTTGCGGTCGGCACTGTTTTTCAATGCTGGGTTAGTAGCCAGTCGTTGCCAGGGGCCATCGGGTGAATCCGATACCGCGATCCCAATCTTGGAATCCGGATTGAAGGACTTCTTGTATTCTTTGGAGGTGCCAGTATAAAACAGCCAGTACTTGCCGTTGGCGACAAGAATATTGGGCGTGAAGACGCTTGCGCCATCCCAATCACCCTTCGCTCCCTTGGCTATCGATTCGCCTTTCTCTGTCCAGTCGTGGCCATCAGTAGATGTCGCATACCAAACAGTCGCATCGTATCCAGGCGAGATCTTTCCCTTTGAATACCAGACATAATAAAGCTCACCGACCTTGATCACGTCGCTCGGGTCGCGACGCATCACTTCGTCTTCGGCACCAATGCCTTTCAGCGCCGAATGCTTAACGGTAACCGTGGTTGGCTGGTCAGCGTGAACGACAGCGATCGTTAAGAGCGCTGTTGTGATTGACCAACAGTATCTCATCATACTTTGCTTCATCAGAATTTTTGCATGTCTTGGTGTTAGCGGCAGGGCGAAATGGTGGCAGGGTAACCAGCCTACGTGTACTTCTCAATGTTCTCAATGACGAATGCGACGGCGCCGCGTTCTTTTGTAGCTTTTGCCGGGCAAGAGAGTGTTTTTATTCCGCATTGCCTTTGAGCAAAAGTCGGAATGCGCGGCGCTCACAGAAAGACGCACCTGAAAAAAATCACAGTTTCGTTGCGAGTGCCTGTTCCAAGCGGCTGATCGCTTGTTTTAACAAATCTCTTGAGCATCCGATCGACATCCGGCAAAAACCTTCACCAGCCGCGCCGAAACTCTGGCCGGGTTTCAATGCGATCTTCGCTTCCTTGGCCAAGAACGCTTCCAACTGATCAGTCGACAACTGCAGCTTTCTAAAATCCAACCATGCCAGAAAGGTTCCTTCGGGTCGCACGACGTCTACGCCGGAGATTCGCTGCTCGACCGCTTCACATAAAAAGTCCACGTTTTGCTGAACGTACTTGATCGTAGCGTCCAACCACTGTGCCGATTCAGTGTAAGCAGCTTGCGTGGCGACACATCCAAACGCACCTACGTGATCCAGCAACGACGCTTCGGACAGACGGTCAAACGAATCCTGAAGTTCACTGTTTGGGATGACGGTAAAACCAGTTGCAATCGATGGAATGTTGAACGGTTTTGCTGGTGACAGGAAACTCACAGAGTGCTGGGCGACTTCATCCGACAATGAAAGGAACGGTGTGTAGGAGTGATCCGAGAACACAAAGTCTGCGTGTACTTCATCAGCCAGCACGATCACGTCGTGCTGCAAACAAATGTCGGCGACGCGCTGCAATTCCTCGCGTCTCCAGACACGCCCCACGGGGTTATGTGGGTTGCAAAGCAGTAGGGCTTTGGTGGACGCGGTCGCCGCCTTTCGCTCAAGATCATCAAAGTCCAATTCATAGCGACCGTCGACCAATTGCAACGGGTTTAGTACGACGTTCCGACCGCTGAGCTGGACGGCTTTGTGAAACTGAAAGTACACCGGCGGCTGAATGATGACTCCATCACCTGTGTTCGTAAAAGTCTCCAGCATCTGAGTGATCGAGTGCATCGTGCCTGACGTGAAACGAACGGCCGACGCGTCGATTGTCCAGTTGTGACGTGTCGCGTTCCAGTGCTGAACGGCACCGACCAAACTCTCGGGTCGGCGTTCATAACCAAATGTTGCTTGGCGCGTACGCTGGGCTAATCGTTCAAGAATCGCGGGCGAAGCTGGGAAGTCCATGTCCGCGATCCAAAACGGTAGCACATCGTCGCTGCCATACTTTTCCGCAAGAACTTCTTTGTCCCACTTCTCCGCCTGTGATTCGGTTCTATCAAAAGGTTGATCGTAGTCAGACATGGCATCGCCACAAAATGTGAATTGGGATCAGGTCGAATGGGGCAAAACACAAAATCACAGTCATTGGCTTTCGAGCTCTTTAGCATCGTCTGCTGGCAATTTGGCCAGGTGCCGCTGCGCATAAACCGCGGTTACGACAGTCATGAACACATTGCTGGCCGCGACAGAAAACCAAACCGCGTCGACACTGTACTGCATTGATTCGACGAACAGCCACATCAACGGAGCTGGCAACAGAACCTTGCGCAATATCGATTCAAAAAAACCATAACGAGGACGTTTCACTGCCTGCAAGAACGCAAGGTGAGTGGACGTCATCACATAGGACCACTGAATGAAGGCCATGATTTGAACATAACGCACGCCAATCGCAATCACCTCTGCGTCGGCGGTGAACAGGTTCATCAATTGGGATGCGAACAAAAAGATCAATGTGGAAGTCGTCAAAACCAGCAGCAATCCAAACAGATTGCAGATCTTCATCGACTCACGAACTCGCGAGAATCGTTTCGCGCCGTTGTTCTGGCCAACCAAGGCCATGATGGCTGAATACAATCCGAACGTTGGCATCAGACCAATTTGTTCGATCCGCGTCGTCACTCCAAATGCCGCGACCGTTGGCTCGCCGTAGCCTTTCAAGAAATACGTGATTACAAAGAAACCAAGTGCGACGGACATGATGCTGAAACTAGCGGGGACCGCCTGTCGGGCAATTTCTTGATACGAGGCTATGTCCGGAGCAAGTGACCGTATCGGTTTCAAACTCACCAGTTGGCGACGGACAATCGTCCACAGCAAAAACAAACTGCCACACATTTGGATCAGCACCGTGGCCCAGGCAATTCCCGCGATCCCCATTGCCGGCAACCCAAATCCGCCATGCAAAAACCATGGATCCAGAATCAAGTTAAGAAAGAAACCGGCAATCAGGACTTTGCTATACGTCTTGCTGTCCCCACTGGCGACCAGAATCGCGTTGCTGACACTACTGAGGATAAAGAACATCGAACCCGCAAAGATCGGATTCATATAGCTGATTGCCAACGTCAGATATTCGCCCGACGCCCCCAATACACCAAACAACAACGGCGCCGCCAAGAATCCAGTCGCGGCAAGCGCTAGTGACAATAGGATTCCCAATGAAAGGCTTTGGCGAATCAAACGCAGCTTTCCGGCTTCGTCGCCCGCGCCGATCGCGTTGGCAATCAATGCCGACGCACCGCGAGAAAGTCCACCGCCGGTAGCAATGATCAACAGGAAGACAGGAAAACTTAACCCCAACGCCGCCAACGCCGTTGTGGATACTTGGCCGGCGTAAAACGAATCCACCACGTTGTACATCGTTTGAAAAAACAAACCGATGCTGGACGGAAGAGCGATCGCTCGCACATGCAGGGGGATCGACCCTGTGGTTAACTGCCTGGTACTCATGGGAGGGTTTTAACGCCGATCGAATCGCATGACGAGTAGGCTGTGTCAGGTCTGCTAGACGAGTCAGTTTTTCGCCTTTGTGCGGTTTGCCTAGTGAGCGGCAAGACGCCAGCAACCTGCAGTTCATTTTTGTCGATTGAAATTTTGATGCTTCGGCTGCTTTACGATGTTTGAATCTCGTCCAGCAGTTCATTGCAGCGATCCAGTGAATCCGAATTCGCGGACATGTGGCTCACGCAGCCAGTTCCATCTGGTTCTTCGAACACACTTAGGATCACCACGCGACCGTTTTCTGCTCGCTCGGCATTGGAAATCAAACTTTGGATCGTTCCTTTCGTGCGAACGCTGGCTCGATAAACTCCTTCGTTAAACCCCTGCTTTGCAAGGATCCTGGAATTCATCAAGAACGGTGAAATGCCGGTCAGCCGAGGATTCACGTCCACCAAGAAATAGCGACCAGCCGTGTCTTGCAAGATATCGATTCCAACAAGTCCCACGTACCCTTGAGCGTGAAGATGCCGACCGGTGGCCTGGATGATGGGAGCGGCAGTGTCACAAAGTTGATCTTGGATTCCGGCTGAAAACGAACCGCCGCACCATTTGTTGTTTTGATCAAAGTGCTGCTCAGTTACACCCAAGTACGTGATGGAACCTTTGCCGTTTAAAAAGAACTGTACTCCATAGTCGCCGCAGATGTTTTCGATCATTGAATTGATGACCAACGTGGCGTCCGGCCAATGACGATCCAGCAATTGGCGCATTTCCAATTCGTCGGATTCTTTGCGAATAGGAAAATTGCCAAGCCCAGCGTAACCGTGACTGAGCTTTACCATGCACGGCACGACGACATGATCCAGAACGTCCGCCTGGGCGCAATCGATCTTCTGGATCACTTCCTTGGAATGGACCGCATAGTTGGTAGCCGGGTCAACCACCTGCTGCTTGGCTGGAATCGATTGATGCGGAAACAGTGTGTGGTACCGAACGGCAGGCCCGGATGTGTCCGGCGCTGGCGGATCGAAAGCCTGCCAGGACGGAACGGCATCTTCGCCAAACACGCGTTTCCAGTGATCGGTTAACTCGCTCGGCGGTGGCACTTCCGAACACACATTGATTTGGTTTCCCCATCCACACATCAAGTGATGGGGACCCAGGACCTTCATCAATTCCCGGCGCGGTGGCGGAAACGGATCGTGAATGATGTACTTGGATCGATTTTGAAACCGCGTCTGGTCGCTGTTGGATGACGGGTACTCGGCCAACAAGACATCAGCGGTTCCTTCCAGTGCATACAGTTCCGATAGAAACCGTACGTCCGGACATCTTTCCAGCGTCATCGCTTAACCTTGGTTTTCCCAAACAGTCAACTGCGACACGCCATATTGATACTTGCGCCCGGTTTCCCGAATGACAAACGGAATATCCATCGGAGCATCCAGCATCGTGAACTCGGGAGCAAGCGTCTGGCTCAAACCTTCCAACGACGAGAAATTTTCGCCCATCGCGTTCTTGAATCCGCCCAACCATTTCTCGCGCGGCGTGTACTCTTCTAGCCACGTGAACGGAGACGCTAAAACCAGCAGACCGCCTGGACGAATTCTTGTTTTGATCGAATTCAAAAACACAGCCGGATCATAAAGCCGGTCAAGCAGGTTACCGGCAAACACAACGTCGTAATCCGTGTACTTGGCAATCAAGTTACACGCATCGCCCTGCATGAACGCGATTTTGTCTTTGACTTCCGTGTATCCGGGAAAGTCTTCCAGGCGAATTTCTCGCAGCGTCTGCAATTCACCTTCGTCGGTAACGGCGTACCTTTGCTTGCCGGTTTTTTGCAAGTTGGTTGGAGCCTCGATCAGCCGCACCGAAAAATCGACCGCGTCAACGTGATCAAACAATTTGGCCAGCTCAAAAGACGACCGCGCTGTCGCACAGCCCAAATCCAGCGCCCGATTGGTCGTTCGCCCTTCAAGTCGCTTGGAGATTTCTTCGACGCAGGTGACTGGAAAATTGGGTACGCCCAAATGTTGTTCGCCATAGTGAAATTCAATGTACCGCGAAACCATCTGGTCGGTTTCGTAAACATTGACTTCTGCGACCGGCAACGGTTTTGCTTCGACATATCGCAGTCCGGCGTGCTGAAAGAAATGACGTCGAAACGCGTACCGTGCATCCTTGATGGCGTAGTTGCCGGTCGAAATCCAACACCCGCCTTTGAACAGATGATGTTTGCCGTCAAAAGTTGGCGCCGAAAAATCGTCGTACATTGGATGCACTTCAAAGCCATCGAAGGCATCGATTGCAGTTTCGGTCCATTGCCAAACGTTGCCAATCACATCGTGAAAGCCATCATGGAATTCGTGCCGAGTCACCGGGCATGGCGACATCTCTGATTCTAAATTAATGTTGCCCGGCGCCGTGTCCCAATACGGCTGATCGGTATCGACTGGTGCTCGTAACTGATGCCATTCCGCTTCGGTTGGCATTCGAATGTGTGTTCCAGTCACCTCCGATTTCCAATTGCAAAACGCTTTCGCTTCGTGGTAATTGATTTCGGCTGGCCAATCCCAGGGCATGTCGATCACTTCTAGCATCGCCCGATAGCGATAGGCGTCACTAACATCGTCTTGGTCACTATCGGCGACCCAGTAGACCGGGCATTTTGCGTTTCGAAAGCTGACCCATCTCCAACCTTCATCGCTCCAGAATCTCTCGTTCGAATAGCCGTCGGATTTAACGAACTCCAGGTACTCGTGATTCGACACCAAGTATTTTGAAGCAGTAAACGACTCGACTTCCTGGGACGAATAACCGTATTCGTTATCCCAGCCATACAGTTCGTTCGTCTTGGCCTTGCCAAGTTCCACTGTGCCACCGTCGACCTTGATCAATTCGTTCGCCGGAGCGTTACCCGATTCGGCGCATAGTTTTCCCCAAACCGGATGAGGCTTGACCAGTTCTAAGGGAAGCTCACGAATCAATACGGATGTTGTTTCTAAATGGATCCGTTCGTGTTCGATTCCCATCAGCACAATCCACATCGGACTTTGCCAATCGATCGGCATGCTGAAATCACACTCGCGTATAAATTGATCGACGATGGCTCGCGTCTTATCACGGTAAGCTTTGATTTCCGCAGGCGTTGGCCACTGATATCGTTCGTCGTTCAAATCGTCCCAAGACATTTCATCGACACCGATCGCGACGGTTGATTCCACATGCGGATCAATGCGCTGGTCAATCAGCTTGGCGACGTTCAATTTATTGATGAAGAACACCGCCGTGTGGCCGTAATAAAAAATCAACGGATGGCGCAGCGTGTTTGCTTTCGTGTAATACGCTTCGTCATTAGCAAGACACTCAAAAATGCTCTCATAGAGCGTGAAGGTGTCATGGAAGTACTCCAAGATTTCCTGACGCTTTGATTCTGGGTCACCATCAGATAGCAGCGGAGTTTTCGTTACCAAAGGTAGGCCTGAAGGGTCTCTCGCATCCGTAAAGATTTCGGATTTCATTGGTTCACCTATGTCTTTTTAGTCAATCGTCTGGACAAACGAAGCGGGATCCGAATCTATCAAAGACCTGCCCACAGTCCGCCGCATTCATTGTAACAGTATGTCTCCTGTTCTGATTCCCCCGCCATCGAGCCCCTTATTTGGGTTGCTTTAAGTTACCCAAGAAGCCTGCGCGGGTCTCCCATGCAAAGTAGCATCCTGTAAAGCCGCACTAAAAATTTTGCGATCACTGGACACTCGTTTTTAACTCAGCCAGCAAGAATCCTACAGACATCTCGATCTTTGACCCAAGAGTCCAACGCGGGTTGTACAATCGACCCATGAATAAAAAACAAATTGCATCAAAATTCATCTGGTGTGCGATCATCGCGCACTCGTTGAATCACGGGTTTGCGGTAGCGCAGGATGTCAGTGAACCATTCAAGCGACTAGACCGCAACAAAGACGGCCAGCTTACCAAAGACGAATTCTCTGGCCGCCTTTTCGATCAAATCGATACCAACAAAGATGGCGTGATCAGCGCCAAGGAAGACCAAGCGTTTTCAAAACGTACTGCTCGCCGCAATCAGTCAACACGCCTTCCTGAATCCATTAACGCCAAGCTCGATATTCCTTACGCGGGAACGGATAACCCACGACAGCGGATCGACCTTTACCTCCCCAAGAAACGCAGTAGCGACAGACCTCTGCCTGTGGTGGTTTTTGTTCATGGCGGTGGATGGCGAGCCGGCGACAAACGCGGCGGCTGGCGAACGGTTGCTCCGTTGGTTGAATCCGGCGACTTCATCGGCGCTTCGGTGGGGTATCGGCTGACTGACGAAGCCATTTGGCCTGCTCAAATTCATGACTGCAAGGCTGCAATCCGATGGTTGAAGGCGAATGCGCAGAAGTACAATCTTGATCCCGAAAAGATCGGCGTTACGGGGACCTCCGCTGGAGGGCATCTTGTTGCCATGCTTGGAACGAGTGGTGATGTGCCTGAACTGGAAGGCAAGCTGGGCGATCACTTGAAAGAAAGCAGCCGAGTCCATTGTGTTGTGGATCAATTCGGACCGACGGACTTGTTGGCCATGGGCGGTTTTCATAACAACGCCGACTCTCCGGAATCAAAACTGATCGGCGGGGCCATTCAGGAGAACAAGGAAGCCACACGCAAAGCGTCACCAACGAGCTACGTTTCCAAGGATGACCCGCCGTGCCTGTTCATTCACGGCACAAAGGATCCGCTTGTACCGTTCAGCCAGTCTGAATTGTTGCACGCCGCATTCAGGAAAGCCGGTGTTGATTCTGTTTTGGTCGCGGTCGAAGGAGGCAAACATGGAAACTTTGGTGGCAATGAAGTTGCGAAACGATTGAGACAGTTTTTTGACAAGCATTTGCGTGGCCAGGAAATCTCGATTTCAAATCAGCCAATCAAGCTTGTAGCGGATCAAGCGAAACCGGAGTCGAGCAAGCTCTTTGATATGGCCGCCATTCGCGATCCCAGCACCTTGGAAGTACAAGTGCTCCAGGACTGGCACGTTGTGGAAGGCGTGATTGCCACGCGTCAGAAACTTGTCACGATCAATGTTGGTGAAATGTGGCCCGGTCAGAACTACCGCGTACCGGTTCGCATGGTCGTGCCCGCCAACCGCAAGGCAAAGGGCTTTCATCTCACTGGCGGAAGCACACCAACGCGTTTGAAGCGAGACACAAAGCCCAATCCGTTAGAGCGAGAGTTACTCAGTGGCGGTGTTGGTCTGGTAACCACCGTGGTTCAGGAACCAGGAAGCTACGGCGAAAGAGAAATGGCGAAAGCCTCGGAGCAACGTTTTGCGGAAACTCTGAACCCGCGATTTAAGATTCAGTACTGGGCATGGCCAGCAGTGTTGATGCGAGCGATCACAACAGCTTATGCTCAGACGGATCATTTCGAGGCAGGCAAAGTTGCCGCGAGCGGCGGATCAAAAAACGGTGCTTCACCATCGATGGCGATTCTGCATGATCAGCGAATGACGGCCGTTCACGCCACGGTGTCACCGATTTGGGATTCACCATTAAGGCTTTGCGATCGCGCCGCCTGGGATGAATTGGAATCACAGCCCGGGCGCCGTGGCGGGTTTTCGGGCGGACACTACGGTCCCAGTTTCAACCGTGCCGCGCTCGCTGCAGGGCACACCTGGAGCGACCTACAAAAGTTCACTCGCGACATTTCCGAGGACGTTTTCATTTCCCGCAACCTGAAACAGCTTCGTCGACGTGGTGTCGAGATGCTTTTCCATCCTGGCACGCACGACATGGTCGCGTTTGACATCGCCTGGGGCGGATCCCATCATCCTGACATCCCAATCTATCTGGGTGCCAACACCGGACATGGAAAGAAAGGGCATCCCGGGTTAGAGCGCGATCAGCAAAACAAAGCGGCCTTTCTGTTGCGACATTTCTTTCCTGATCAAGTAAGCGGCGAACTACTTTCAACACCGACCGTTGAATACGAATTGGTGGACGATAAAACAGTCATCGAAGTCGTCGTCCGATTTCCAGCCGGTTCGGGTGAGGAGAGTGGCCGCATCTGGTGGATGTTCGATCGCGCCCCAGACGGCAGCCCAGAATACTTAAGCAAGCTGATTCCCGACGACAACTTTGTCAAAATGCATCACGACCACAGGCGCGGCGTTTGGGTCGCCGAAATCGAACTTGATCAGCAAGCCAATCGCATCGATTTCTTTTGCAACCACGGCAAGACCATCCGCCACAAGGCAAAAGAATACCGAACCTATCTATCCAGCCCCTACACACGTGTTGAACTACGGAAATAGTCAAAAGCAATCAACACTTCGCGCGAGGTCGAATTCAGTAGGCAGAGGAATGGGGACAAAGGAATTCAGTGATTAGCCTTACAGTTCTATTCCTTTGCCAGAACTCTTGTTTAACCGGTAGCCACCGATCCCAAAACGCATGCGTCC
>CAYNNP010000134.1:0-4635 GCA_964398215.1 uncultured Pirellulaceae bacterium
GTTTGAACGGTCTCATGGAAGCGGCAAATACTTGTAGGCCGTATCCAGTTTACATTTCGATTGAATCAACAAGTCTTCAACTCGAGATTTTAGACCGCTGAAAGGCTGCCGAAAGTCTTGGTGGCTTGTTGATTGAGTTGTTTAACCGGCAGCCGAAGGCGCACGCGTTCGTCTAAGCCGGCACACGCGTGCGCCTGCGGCTACCGGTTAAACGAAAACAATGCATGTGGCTGACTAAATCAACAAACCGTTATCGCCCTGCGGCTCAATGGTTTCTGAATCATGAGTGCATCACCGAAAGTCTTGACGAGTTTTCGCTAAACTTTTTTGCGTGCCGGAACGAGCGGTCCTTAGTTGTTGGACCAATAGCCGTCAAAGACACTGAGCGGGTTCGCTTTCGTGCGATCGGTGCCAGCAGGTGCTTGGTTCCAAAGCCAGAAATTGTCGAACAGTTGTCGAGCGTCTGGAGCGTCCTTGTTTTTCCAGTACTGCTGGTCGTGCGCCAGGATTTGCTTTCGTGATTTGCGCCAATCTTTGATAACGTCTGCGAACCAGTCGTCATACGCACCCGAAAGGCGTTTGACCAAATTTGGATGCTGGCTTGCTAGATCATTTTGCTCGCCTGGATCGTCACTCAAGTCATACAACCGTGGCTTGGGGTTGATGAATTTGGGAGCCTTTGCAAGTTCACGATCAAGGGGCATCTCCCAATGAGGATGAATCAAGCCGCGGCGGTAGCTTGGATTGTCACGCGTAGAATTTTTCTTCATGGTTGCAGCGACACTAGGCCAAACGAGTTTCCAGCGACCCTCGCGGATTGCTGCATCGCTATAACAAACAGGTCGATATCGATTCTTTTGAAACGGCAGCAGACGCTCGTTCAATTGGTTTGAATTTTCTCCGCGAAGCAGGGCAAGCACGTTCTTGCCATCGAATTGGCTATTGTGTTGTGGTGATTGTCCACAGGCCGCTAAAAGAGTCGGCAACCAATCGCATCCGTGAATTGGAACGCTCAGAACACTTCCTGGCGCAATGTGCTCAGGCCAAGTAACGATCGCAGGGACTCGAATCCCCTGCTCGCCAACATCACCTTTATTGCCAGAGTATCCGGCATGAAAACGGCGCGTTGAAGCGGAGGCGGGGCCGCCCAAGTAGGCGCCATTATCACTTGTGAAAACAACAATCGTGTTGTCCCAACAATCGTTTTCCTTTAATTCGGTAAAGACTCTTTCTAAATCGCGGTCCAGCGCCTCGATCATTGCGTAGATCGTTGCAACGGTGTCGGTAGTGTTGACGCCCAGTTGACGTTTGTACTTTTGGATCAATTCATCGGGAGCTTGAAAGGGCGGGTGCGGAGCGTGGTGAGCTAAGAAAATGGCGAACGGTTGACGCTGTTGGTTACTTTCGCGAATGAATTCAATCGTTTTGTCATTCAAGGCGTCAGTTAAGTATCGCCCATCGTGTGCAAGTGGCTGATCGTTTTGCATCAAGTTCCATTTCCAGTAATCCTGTCCGCCGTTTGGAAACCCGTAGAACAAATCAAAGCCACGTTGATGCGGAAGATAGTCTCGGCAGTAGAGTCCATTGTGCCATTTCCCGATCAGTGCCGTGCGGTATCCGGCGGCGCGAAAGTGATCGCCAAAAGTTCTTTCTGCCAACGCGATTCGATCAAGCCCTCGATTGCTGGGTACGTCGACGGCGCCTGTGCGATGGTTGAAGCGTCCAGTAAGAAAACCCGCGCGCGATGGGGCGCAAAGCGGTGATGGTGCGTAGTGATCAGTTAGCTGAACGCCTGCAGCGGCCAAGCCATCGATTGTTGGAGTGTCGATCCATGGATTGCCATAACAGGCTAAATCTCCGATGCCCAGATCATCCGCAATAATGAAAAGAACATTTGGGTTTTCGGCCTGAACAGTACTGATGGAGCAAACTCCAGGCAATAAAAAGACAGCGATCACTAACGTGCTGGACAGCTTCATCGGATAAACTCATGAAATAGCGCTTCAAAGCCAAAGCTTTGCGAAGTTCTACAGTACTCGATACGCCCTCACATGGAGAAACAGATGTCGCTTCGCAATCGTGCCCTGGTTTTCGGAATCTTAACCGTCTTTTGTTCCTCGGCAGTTCTGGCAGACCAGAATTTGACATGGAATCAATGGCGTGGTCCCAATCGGGATTGCCAAATCGATGGTGCTGAATTCCCAGAGCAACTCAATGGCAAGCTCAATTTGGTGTGGGAGCGTTCTCATTCCGAAAGTTACAGTGGCCCTATCGTAAGTGGAGACTTGGTTTTCACAACGGAAACGCTGGGCAAAAAAGACGAGCAAGTCACCGCGCATCGCCTTTCTGATGGCGAAGTCGCGTGGACGTCCAAGTGGAAAGGGTCGATGGCTGTGCCTTTCTTTGCTGCGTCCAATGGCGATTGGATTCGGTCCACGCCGGCTTGTGATGGCGATCATCTAATTGTCATGAGCATGATCGATATTCTTGTTTGCTTAGATCCGAAAACGGGTGATGAAAAATGGAGAGTCGATTTTCCCAAGAAGATGAAGACGCCCTTGCCTTCGTTTGGAGCAGTTTGTTCGCCGCTGATTCATGGTAAAGCCGTTTACGTGCAAACCGGTGGCGCGTTGGTCAAGCTGAATGTTGATACGGGCGAGGAGATTTGGACGTCGTTGAAGAATGGTGCGGGGATGATGAGCAGCGGTGCTTTTAGCAGTCCCGTGATTGCGACACTGGGCAGTGTCGAGCAGTTGGTGGTTGCGACTCGTCAGGCCTTAGTTGGAGTTGACCTAAAAGACGGCAAGACGCTTTGGAGCGAACCGATTCAGTCGTTTCGAGGGATGAATATTCTGACACCAGTTGTGATTGGCGATACCGTTTTCACATCGGCCCACAGCGGTCGGGCGCAGATGTTTGACGTCGCCAACAACGCAGGGACATGGTCGGTGACTGAAAAATGGAATCAGAAGTCACAGGGCTACATGTCATCGCCAGTTGTGGTCGGAAAGACCATTTACATGCACATGAAGAATCAACGTGTCAGTGCTTTGGCGGTTGAAAACGGTGATATTCAGTGGACAAGCAAGACGTTTGGAAAGTACTGGAGCATGGTCTCCAACGGCAAGCAGATCTTGGCGCTTGACAATGGCGGTGACCTATTGCTGATCCAGCCGAGTTCAGAGGAACTGGAGATCGTTGACAAGATGAAAGTGGCGAATGATGCCTGGGCTCACTTGGCTGTTCAAGGCAAGTACATCATCGTGCGCGATCTGCGATCACTGAAGGTATACAGCTGGTAAAGCCTGTGCGGCTGTGAGAAATCGAACGCCACAGAAACGGCGGCTATCGCCTTGCCGCTCACAAAACAAAAAACTCACAGCCTCTGTGCTCGGGCGATGCACTCAGTATCTACTCTGGCTGTGCAGGTTGCTCTTGCGAAGTAGGATTCTCGGCTTGAGCGATTCGTCGCCGAGCTTCGGTGTACTGTTCATAGCCTTCTTTAAAGAAGAAGAAGGCGAAGATCAGTACGGGAATGATGATCCCCAATTTCACCAACAGCGACGCGTCCAGCATCCAGTAGCAAACAGCACAGCAGCCGATCGCGATCACACCATAAAGAGCTTTAAGGCCAGCTCGCATTTGAGTATTGCGGGCCTGGATCCGTACGCTGCGAGCTACAGCGCTGCGAGCCGATTGATTGGCAAGTTCACGCATTGCTGACAGATTGGAATTCTTTTCTGGTGCTTCGCTGCGCGGAATCAGCGGGCCATCGTCTTCAGCCTGCTCCACATTCTCGGTGACGGCTTGCGTTTCAGTAGCGACTTCCGTTGGATAGTCACCAACAGCGGGTGTTATTGCAGCGACACTCTCACTGGGAACTGCTTCGGGATCGTCTTCATCGCCTTGCACTCGTTGAAGCAGGCGATTCATGTATGCTTCGATCGAATCATTATCAGGACTTGTCGCCCCAAGTCTCTCTGGTGACTCTTGTGGGCTGGTTGGTTCCAGCTGATAGGACTCTTCTACTTCAGGTTCCTGCTGGTCATCTTCCGGTTGGTATTCGGATTGATAGTTCGCATCGGCACCGGCTTCGTCATCGTACCCGGATTGATAGCTCGCATCAGTCTCTTCATCGTACTCAGCTTGATGGTTCGCACCGGCCTCGTCGTACTCGGACTGATAGTCTGCATTGGCCCCATCATCATACTGCTGCTCGTATGATTGCTCTTCTGCGGGTTGGTCATCTTGAGCATCGAACTGATAGCCACTGCTATCGTAGTTCCAGTCCGCTGCTGTTGATTCTGAAGTGGCGTCATCAGAGTCCGCAACATGATCCGCCACGTCGTTCATCATGTAGGTTTGTTCGATTCCAGCGTCTTCGTCACTATCGGAATCAGCGCCCAGGTCTCGGATCAGCATTTCGGCTAATGAACCAGCGCTAGGCTCGTTCGCTGCAAAACCGGATTGTTCTAGGTCATCGCTGGGCTCTGCGTAGGCCTCATCGGGCTCAGGACCCTGGTCGTAGACGCTTGAAAAATCTGGGGCGACGTCATCCGATTCGCTATCTACTTGCTCATCGTAAGCAGGTTGCTCATCGGCAGGTTGCGCGTCGTAAGCGGGTTGCTCATCGGC
>CAYNNP010000134.1:4735-18116 GCA_964398215.1 uncultured Pirellulaceae bacterium
GGTTGCTCATCGGCAGGTTGCGCGTCGTAAGCGGGTTGCTCATCGGCGGGTTCCTGATAGAAGGATTCTTCAACGCCAACGCTCGGTTCTTCGTCGGCTACTTCAGGTTCATCTTGTGGCAGGTCTTCGGCAGCCGCGTATCCTGGATCGGCAGTTTCTTGTTGCTCCAGGTATTGCTCAGCTTCATCAGTATCCTCAGTTTCGGACGTCGCCGACTCGGCAGTCGGTTCGACATCTGTGTCTGACTGAAGTTGTTCGGTGTAGGCCGCCCAAGGATCGGATTGGTCTACTTCCGGTTCAGCTTGGTCTACTACGTCTTCCGATGCAGGCTCACTGTAGCCTTGCTCCTGAAAATCGGCGGCGTTGACCGGGTCTTCAGTTTCGATCTCCGGCTGCTCAGGTTCATGTTGTTGGAACTCAGGCGGCGCGGGGTCTTCTGTCAGTGTTTGAGTTGCCTGGTAGTCCTCAACTGGCTCCGCCGGGCTCTCGTCGATAGAAGACTCTGGCTGCGGAACTTCAGTATCCTGAAGTTCTTCTGTCTCTGGTTGTGTTAGGTTTTGCTCGACGGCACTGAGTTCCGAGATCACTTCATCAACACTGCTCTCGATTTGGTTGATGGTTGAATCGATTGCAATTTCAGGCGATTCAGATTCCCACTGAACATCGTTCGCTGGTTCATCAGAGGCATCATTGACGTATTCGGCCAAGTGGCTGAAGTCTTGGGCCTGTTGTTCGCCCTCGAATCGCAATTCGCTCGAATCGTCTTGGTGTTCATCAGGTTGCCGAGACGCAATGATTTCATCCAAGTCTCTACGCAGTTCGCTCACCAAATCGGAGTCAACTGATTCAACGAGATTCTGAGCTTGCTCGGGCGCAATATCCTGCGCGGGCTGTTGGATTGATTCGACTACCTGAAGCTCATCGCGTTGTCGCGCCAAAGCTTGTTCCAGATCCTGTGCAGCCTTCGATCGGTCGGCCTCGCGTTCTTCAACCAAGCGATTCATTGATGCTTGGTGATCGCGCTGCATGTCATCAAGGCGTTCAGTCGCAGCATTCAATTCGGCTCGCAAAGCAGCAAGCGCTTCATCTTGCGAATCAGCTGCGCTGGATTGTTCATTGGCGGAAGCGATTTGAAGGCTCAGTTCTTCATTGGCGCTTCGCAAATCCGAAAGCTCTGCTTTGGCTTGTGAGAGTTCAATCGTCAGTTGATCAACCATCTGCCGAAGTTCTTCGCTCTCTTTCTGCCAGCTATCACGGTCGACTTGGCCTTTATTGGTTGTTTGATCAACCAAAAGTTCCAGTTGCCGAATCGAGCCGCAAGCGTCTTCGTAGCTAGATCGCAACTGTGATGTTTCAGCATCCGCTTCGGAAATTCGCGTCTGCAGTTGTGCAATCTCTTGCTTTAGTTTTTGTGAGAATTCACGGCTCTCGCGAGCGTCTTTCCGGTGTTGCTCTAGTTGCTCAGAAAGGACATTTTGCCGAGACTGTTGTTCCTCGGATTGGAGAACTGCCGCGTCTCGATCGGTTTCAGCTTGGGCTCTCTTTTGTTCGGAATCAGCAAGTTGCCCATTGATACTGGCCACTTGATCGCGCAGTCGCTGAATGGCATCAGACGTTGTTTCGACTTGCTGTTTCGCATCGTCGACTTGACGTTTGTATTCATCCTCAAGCTCTGAATAGCGAGCCTGCTGCTCCTGGATTTCAGTTTCCAGGGTTGCTTGTCGTGATCGCAGAGCATCAAGTTCAGAAACAAGTTCCGTTTCGCGTTGTTCGCTCGCAGATCGTAGCGAGTCTAGCTGAACTCTGGTCGCCTCTTCTTGTGATGTCAGAGCGAGATGCTGTTGCTGATGTTCTTGACGGCGAAGATCATCTAGCTGCAACTCGAATTGCTGTTCGCGCTGTTGGCTTTCTGCGCGAAGGTTTTCTAGTTCTTGCTGTTTGTTGACATACTCCTGCCGAATCTCGATGATCGCAGATTCTTGAGCCAGCAAGTGAGACTCGCGTTCGCGCAGCACATCACTGCGGCGTTCAACCTCACGTTCACGATCTCGAACTCTCTGCTCTAAATCCTGAACGAGCCGCTGGTGAGTTTGATCTGGCTCTGGCTGGATCGGCGGCGATGGAATCTGGGTATCCGGTGGCGTGGCTGACAAGGGAGAACGAGAACGACGTTCTGGCGCAGCAAGCAGCTCAAAGCTGTAGTTGCCAATATTCATCACATCGCCGATGTGCAATGTTGATTCGGTTGTGCGATTGCCATTGATTTCAATTGGCATGCTGTAGGCGCGAACGAGAATCCGATGCGCATCACGAATCAAAACTGCGTGCATGGGACGCAGGGATGAATCCTGTAGCTGGACGGAGCAGCTTGTCGCCGTTCCGAAGGTGTATCGATTTCCCGACAGTCGCAATCGACGCACCGGCGACCCTGGCAGGGTTACTCGAAACTCGACAACATCACTGAATGTGTCTGCTGCGCGAGAATCGCTCAACACGTGCTGAAAGTTCGATTCGCTTATATGATCTGTGTTCACCGCTAACTTCCCTGTTTTCAAGCAATGATGGCATTTCGAAATGCTAAATATGCGCACAGTGGTGCGCGCTATTGCTCCATGTTCAGTTTCGGATGTTCGGCTCCATTAGGTGAGTCAATCTAGACCATCTGAGACCAATTTGACGGTCGCCCTCGATCCCCTACAACGAGGGGGCAACAAAATGTCTGGCTGAACAGGGGATTCTTGAGATCAATACGGTGAACCGCAAGTTCTTTTAAACAAAAGACTTAGGGCATAAAAACCGAATGTGCTCCCAGTTTTTTGCGACAGGTTCTCGGTCCAATGGGCCCTGTTTCATAGTATTGAGAGAGATTGTGAGGAACCAGTTGAGGTCGGTGTTCGTACTACCTCCGGCGGGGATCCTTTTCAATTGCCATTTCTGGTCCATGTTGCGCTGTTTGCCCCGTCTTAGCAGCGCGAGCTAATTGAAGCTGCAGGCACGCGGCTTCGTAAACATTTGTGAGGTTTGCAATGAGTCGTAAAGACGCAATCAAGAAACTGCATGAAACATTGATCCGACGTCGTGACGCGATGAAGCGCGCGCTGATGGGCGATTTGAGTTTGCTGAAAGAACTGCATCAAGAAAAGACAGGGGACTTTTTGGATGCTGCGGCTGATACGGTTCAAAATGAATTGAACACACAGCTACTGGAAGTCGAAAGTCGTGAACTTCATGCGATTGAAAACGCAATCGTCCGTATCGATCAAGGAACCTATGGGAATTGCGATGGATGTGACAAATCGATTCCAATCGCGCGTCTCCGCGCTGTTCCCTATGCAACCGATTGTATTAGCTGTCGTCGCAAAGAAGAACAGAAACGTAAGGGCGGCCGCGTGATGTGGAATCGCATTTACGACAATGTCGAAGCCGACAAGGTGTGACCAGAGAGTCCACCAACAAATCGAATGACCGCAACGGCCGTGTTTGTTACTCGGCCGTTTTTTAATGTGCTGATAGTTCTGTCTTTAAGGACTGATTGGCTTGAGCATAGGAATGCTAGCGAAAGAAAAGTCGAGTCCACGTGCGGGCCGATGTGTAGGATACTAAACACCTCCTCCACGGTCTTTTTACACTTCCACTGCCCATGGCTCTTCTTAAAACTCCCACTCTCTTGGCAATGGTAACTGCGACAGTCTTCGCAGCGTCAAGCCAAGCTCAAGAATCGACACAGCGAATCAAGTTCGACGACAGTCGTTCGATTAGCGTGCGCAAACCTTCGTTGACTCCCAAGGTCGACTTGAGGAATGAGATTCTTCAAAAACGCGAAGATATGTTTGCGGAGCTCGCAGATGAGTTCAACACATTTGACCGATTGGGCAAACTTGTGCGTCGCGTCAGCACACTGGTTAAACCAAGTGTGATGCACATCGAAGCCCACAAGTCGGAATCAAATGGTGGCAAGCAAGAGTCCTATGACGAGGCTGGTAGTGGTGTCGTGATCCGAATTGATGGAAGCGATTGGGTCCTGACCAATCGTCACGTGATTTTGGGTTCTGATGCTAGTGAAATCATGCTTCGCAGCAGTGATGGCCGTGAATTCCGTCCTTCCAAGATCTTGTCAGACGCCAGTACGGATGTCGCAATCATGCGATTGACTGGGCTGGATGTGCCTGCAGCTAGGATCGGCAATAGCGAACGTATCCAAATTGGCGACTTCGTGATCGCGATTGGCAGCCCATTTGGACTGAGCCACTCGGTCACGTTCGGGATTCTCAGTGCCAAAGGTCGCCGTGATTTGTCGCTTGGCGAACAGAGAATTGACCTGCAAGATTTCTTTCAAACCGATGCTGCAATCAATCCGGGCAATAGTGGTGGCCCGCTGCTAAATCTGCGCGGGGAAGTTGTTGCTTTGAATACGGCAATTGCCAGCAGCAGCGGTGGAAGTGAAGGCATTGGATTTGCGATTCCAATCAACATGGCGGTTACAGTCGCCGAACAACTTGTCCGTCACGGTCGGCTTCGTCGTGGATACTTGGGCGTGACTCTCGATCCCGATTTTACGATCTCTAGCACTCGTCTGAGTACTGAACTGCGTGGCGGAGCTTTGGTAAAGAGCGTTCGCACAGGTTCACCAGCAGCACTTGCTCATCTGCAGCGTGGTGACATTATCGTTGAGTTTGATGGGGGACAGGTAGAAAACGACGATCACCTGGTCGCTCGGGTCGGTCTTTCTGAAATCGGCGATTCAATTCCAATGGTCATCTATCGTCAAGGACGGATGTACCGTAGCGAAGTTGTACTGACCGACATGAACTAGGCGAATGCCAAAAGTTGGCAACGCACGTTTTTGATCGACTAGGTTTTTCTTGAACTTGGCTTCACCAATGTGCTGAGGTAGGCGATTAGGATGCCTGTCAAAAGCCCACCAAGGTGACCGCCATTGGCGACGTTTTTAATCAAGGGCGTCATGCACAAGAAAAGCCAGCCAAACATAATCATTACGTTTATCCCGCTCATTTGAATCGGGTAGTCGCTGTCCAAGTAGGGTCGTAGCCAGAGAAAACCGAAGAGTCCAAACACAACGCCGGATGCGCCGATGGATGTAGACCCTGCAAAGCTCTCCAGAAACCGCGGCAACTCACTTGCGGGTGGCAGTAATACCTGAAA
Source organism: uncultured Pirellulaceae bacterium (assembly GCA_964398215.1). GTDB lineage: Bacteria > Planctomycetota > Planctomycetia > Pirellulales > Pirellulaceae > CAYNNP01. The sequence continues at coordinate 9,899 of CAYNNP010000134.1, forward strand.
GAAGATCCCCACCACGCCACACACCAGCACCGCGACAACCAAAAAGAATGAGCCGTGCAATCGTTCAATGACGGATCCCAGAGAGTAGATCCACATCATGTTGAACAATAAGTGAATCTCATTGCCATGCAGGAATGTTGGCGTGATCACGCGCCAGTAGTCACCGTTTTTGATCGACGCATACGAATCACCAGCTGTTGCTTGCCAGTCGGACGATGAAACGAAACTAAGGTACTCGACAACTACGGCGCGATAGCTCGATTCTTCAGCACTCTGTGATATCTGAAACAAATCGCAAAAGTGCAATAAGCAACAAATTACAATGATGGCAATCGTGACAGGGATATTGGATTGGCGAACTTCGTGACTTTGAAGACGATTGCCAACAGACGGTGTTCGCTTGGGCTCGAACTTCTTTTGGTACTTTAGCCGTCGCTGCTCGAGTGCGACACGTTCCTCGCGAATCCGATTAGCGTCTTCTTTGACCTGGTACTTTTGATCATCCGGAGATGCTTGGAACTCTTTTAGTTCTTGCCTCGCTTGCTGAACCTGATTCTCTTCGCGAATCCAGATTGCCCATGTCGGTGCACCATCAATGGTGTCTTCATCGAGATTCGATTCGATAGACTGAGTCGTCAAATAGTCGCGAAAGTTTTCAGCTTGGGAGCGTATTGAAATTGTGCCGATTCGGCGCATAGCGAGCTGCCATCGAGGTTGAATTTACCGTTGAAGTGATCAAACATGTTGTACGGGATCCGTTATCCAAAATGCACCCTAGATCGCCCAAATGCGGATCAGAATGCAACCGAGATGATCGGAATTGGCAAGCTTCCAATGGGCTGTAGATCGATGATGGGGCTGATAAACCCGAAAAACCCAGCAAAAACGGAAGAATGATGAAAATCGCGAGCGGGATGCGCCTTGCCATCGCTTTACCTGGGTGAATAATATGTTAGTGACGATCCTGGCAGATCGTGCTGATCATGACACACAAGAATTGTTCACCCAACAAACAGGGTTGATAGACAGATGGCAATAACATTGACAGAACGCGCCGCACAAGAAGTCAAGCGTTTTCAAAAGGAGCATGAGTTCGGTGAAGAAACCGTGCTGCGGATTGGAATCACAGCTGGCGGCTGCAGTGGGTTTGGTTACTCACTGAACTTTGACGAAAGCTTTGATGAAACCAAAGACAGCAAGTACGATTGCCACGGCGTCGCTGTGGTTGTTGACAAGAAAAGCGCCCTGTACTTGGATGGAACCACATTGGATTGGCACGAAAGCCTCGAGAAGCAAGGCTTTACGTTTGAGAATCCCAACGCCGTGAAGTCTTGCGGTTGTGGAAGCTCCTTCCAAGCGTAATCTTTAACAGATTGCAAACGACTCAAACGAGCATCCATGTTGGTGCTCGTTTTTTTATTGCGCCAAGCGGCGCAGGTTCAACATTCTTTCTGAGACTTGTGGACTTCAGGTGGAAGGTATCGACCTGCTGCGTCCTCGGAATAGTGTTCGTCAAGCGCTTGTTCAAAATCCTCGCGTGACCGCATCTTTACCAGTGAAGGCCGCACGTCATCATGCTGCGGATGACACTGGGAATATTTAATGCAGAACTTGCGCATCACAACTGGCGCTCGGTCCAGACCATAGGTTTCTTCGCAGAGCGTGTAGTGCTCGCGCATCACAGCGGCTTGTTGATGCAAGCGTGGTGGTGGCGGAAGAGGCTTTCCGTCTGCGAGCGCGGCGGCCTGTTGAAATATCCATGGGTTGCCGATCGCGCCGCGAGCGACCGTGACCCCATCGATTCCGGTTTGCGAGATCATTCGCATGCAATCTTGCGCTGAAAACAGATCACCGCTACCCAAGATCTTGATTCGTTCGCCCACATGTTGCTTGACGTCTGTCAAGAATTCCCAGCGACTCGGGCCGATGTATCGCTGCTTGACCGTTCGCCCATGCACCGTCGCCGCTGACAGGCCTGCGTCGATGGCCCCGTCCAGGATCTGAAAGAAGTGATCGCGTGATTCCTGTGTGTCATCGATGCCTCTTCGCATTTTGACTGTCACTGGAATCTGATCCGGTACGATGTCTCGTGTCCGACGAAGGATCTCAATTGCAACGGTGGGCTGTGAAAGATGAAAACCACCTCGGCATCGCCCAAGTACTTTTTTAACGGGGCAACCAAAATTCACATCGATGATGTCAAAGCCCGCTTCGACCAATTTCAGCGCGCCGGCTGAAAACTGTTCTGGCTCGGCACCCATCAGTTGGCCGCCAACGGGGTGCTCTGTGGGGTGGATATCCAAAAAGTGTTTTGTTTTTTGGCGTTTGCTAAGAGCCAACAGGAATTGGTCCAGCATCACCTCGCAAATGGTGTACGCTGCCCCATGTTTTCGCGCGATGACACGCATCGGCAAATCGCTGTAGCCCGACAACGCAGCCTGAACGATTGGGAATCCAATCGAAACATTCCCAATTTTCAGCGGTTGCAGGCAAAGTTGTTGTGAAGTCACGCTTGGCTAATCTTCTTTCGGTTCAACAAATATCATCGACAGCTTGTACGGTACACGAAACGGGACAAAAAAGTCATCATGTGGGTTCAATTCATTTCGTTCTTCGCTGTTATCTTCGCCTCAATTATGGCGAATGTACCTTCATTCGCACAATCATCAATGAAAATCGAATCCAATCCATTTGGCACCGCCCCAGACGGCCAGGAAGTCACCCGATTCACGCTCATCAATTCTGCTGGCAATCATGTCTCAGTTATGAATTTTGGCGCGACACTGCTTGAAGTCAACGTCCCTGACCGCAATGGCAACAAAGCAAACGTCAATTATTGCTTTGACAAACTTGATCGTTACGTCAGCGGTCATCCGTACTTTGGCAGCACCGTAGGACGATTTTGCAACCGAATTGGCAATGCCAGTTTTACGATCGATGACAAGAAGTTTGACTTGACCGTCAATCATGGCAAGCACCAATTGCATGGCGGCAAAAAGAATTTCACGTATCAGTATTGGGAGGGTGACAGCTACCAAGCCGAAGGTGTGATCGGAGTACGTTTTCGCTTGCGAAGCCCTGATGGCCAAGAGGGCTTTCCAGGTACTGTTGATGCGATGGTTGACTACGCATGGAATGAAAAGAACGAACTGAGCATTACGTTTTCTGCATCCACTGATGCGCCGACACATGTCAACCTAACCAATCACAGCTACTGGAATCTGGCAGGAGTGGGAAGCGGAACTGCGATGAAGCATGTTGCCACTTTCAACGCGAATCAGATTCTGGACGTGGACGACGATTTGATCCCCACAGGCAAACTGAATCCTGTTGAAGGCACTGTTTTTGATTTTCGCAAGCCACGTGCGTTCGGGGAACGAGTTGATCAATTGGCAGCGACCAAGGGCTACGACCACTGCTACGTTGTCGATGGCGAGCCCGGAAAATTGCGTTTGGCAGCCAAAGTCGTTGACCCTGATTCGGGGCGGACGCTGGAATTAGAAACGACTCAGCCTGGAATGCAGTTGTATACGGCAAACCATTTACCTGGGAACGAGAACTCGGCCGGCGGCGGAAGCCACGACGCATTCTGTTTGGAAACCCAGCACTATCCCGATGCTCCCAACAAGCCCTCGTTCCCAAGCACGTTGTTGCGTCCAGGCCAAGTCTTCAAGCAAACGACAGTGCATCGCTTCGGTGTTGAATAGATCGATGCCGAAGTGCAAGAGGCACGCAGATCGACAAACTCGGGTCGGTAACGCTGCTAGAGTAGAAAACAGCGCGGCGTTTTACTAACTACTGACTGCTTTGAGCCCACAAGCGGATTGTCTTTCCGAATTGCCAGATCCGCTGTTGCAAAATTGCAGTCGACTTTGGTTTGGCGATGCGAATTTCCATTTGCGATTTTTGCTCGCCTCGCCAACTGCGTTTGTAGCTCTCGGCGCCCCGCATCATATCGAAATACGATTTGCCTTCGTTGATCGAATCCTGAATGGCTTTCACCATCAGCAATTTGCCAGGTTTTAGTTGAGCGTAGTTGGAGTTCATTCCAGTTTGGTAGTAGAGCCAGCGATCGCTACTGGCGATCGCAAAGTGAGCGGCAATGGAAAGTTCGTCGACGACGACAAAGTACAACCTTAAAAGTCCAGCATCCAATAGTTGTGTGGAAGCGTCCCAAAGGAATTCTCCAAAACCAGGTTCGCGAAAGCAGCCTTCGTCTCCAGTTTGCCCACGCCGAATGTTGTGGAGATCGACAAAGTCGTACCACATGTTTTTTAACTGTGCTTGTGTTTCGATTTTGATGATTTCGACGTCACCGCTATCGAGTCTTTTTAGTAGTTGTCGGCATTCGCGTCTGCCGGGTCTTGAGCGCCGCGCAACATATTCATCAAACGTCGCAGGAAGGTCTATCCCGAAACAACTCAGGCCTTCGCGCTGATCGACGGAACAGCCACGTTGCGACAAGCTGTCTTTCAGTGTCGTCATCATTGGGTCTTCAAAGTCGACGCCAGTGAATTCGATGTGATTCCATTTGTACTTAAAGCTCTTAGGATTCTGGGCGGAATCCACCAACCATTCGGCAACACGCTCCGCTACTTCGTTTTCACGTCCTGGCTCGCAAAGTACCGAGAGGTGGTCTGTGCTGACTCTGCCTTCACCCAGAAAGCAGATGGTGCGCCCCATCAACCGCTTGCGTTCAACGTACCAGGGCGTGAACCCAATGATCTGATCGCCATCGCGGACGACCAAAATCATCAGCGGTTTGCTACGTGCACAGTGCATCGCCCATGTCCCCAGCCACTCCCAACGAAGCAACGGATTTTCGCCCGCAAGTTCATTCCAGCGCGACTGGTATTCTTTTTGAACGTCAAGAAATGATGTGATGAGCTGAACGGTCAAGTTTGACATGGATAGGCGCCAATTAGAGGGTAGCTACCTCCAACCATTGGTCACACTCGCCATTGACGCAGTGGCTTGTTGGCACAACTCGGCGACAAAATCACCGAGGTTGCGATTGAAACAGTTGTGCCGGTCAAATCGTTTGGTTACTTGGCTAGCTCTGGGACCTCGTAGCCCTTGCGATACTCTCGCTTCAGGAACTTGTTCGCGGTTTCAGCGTGCTGCCCGACGAATTGTTCTGTCTTAGAGTCCAACTCTAGAACTTCGCTTAGCCGTATAGAGCTGTCATCAATTTGCATGCCGTGAGCACGGAGGTGCTGATCCATCGACTCAATCGTTTTTTCCCAATTCTCATTCTGGATCTGTTTTGCACGATCCGCCGAGTATTCTTTGCCAGCACGAAACGCGACGTTCGCCAAATTGCACCAACCTGTGCTGTCGTTTCCAACAGCGACTTCTGCATTCAGTATCGAACGTTTGTGCTGCCGGACGGCTTGGATAAAGTTCTTTTGGTGCAGAACGTCGCCACGTGTGCCGCCAAATTTCTTGACGACTTTTCCATCGGCATCAAAGGCGGTTGCACGACCACGTTGACCCTCCAAGCGACCACCTTCACAGTACGCGATGTAGCCACTGCTAGGACCTGTATGCGGAGCAACCTTTTTGATGCCTGGCTTTGCGGGCAAGTTTGACAACCCGATCACGACAGGAATCGATCCGGTGTCAAAGTAAGCGAAATGAACGTTTGGCGTTTGCCCAGCGTCGTTGTAGACCACCCGCGCACCACCAGCCATGATTTTCTGTGGCAAGGCAACGGAGTCTTGGAATACGTTGTTGCGAAGGTCATCCATCACGTGCACGCCCCAGTTCCCCATCTCACCCGAGCCAGTATTCCAATCCCAGTGCCAATCGTAGTGCAGGTTCTTTCGATAAATTGGCAAGTCTTGTGCGGGGCCGAGCCACATGTCATAAGCAACGCTCTTTTCGATCGCAAGCGGAGTATCACGCTTTCCAATCGATCCGCGAATGCCATATCGATTGACACGTGCGAACTTGATTTCGCCCAGCGCTTTGTCCTGGTGCAAGAATTTTTTGATCTCTGCTTGCATGGGATCGGAACGTTGCTGCGTACCGATTTGGCAGATGCGATCATATCGTCGCGCGGCTGCTACGGTTTGCTTGCCTTCCCACTGGCTGTGCGAAAGTGGTTTTTCGACGTAAACATCTTTGCCAGCTTGCATTGCCCAAATCGCTGCTAGGCAGTGCCAATGATTGCAGGTGGATATAACGACAGCGTCGATATCCTTGGCTTCGAGTAGTTTGCGCAGATCCGCCCAACCGGTGGCCTTGGGGAATTGTTCCTTGGCGGAACCCAGTCGCTTTTGATCGGGATCGCACAAACCAGCAACACGAATGCCTGGCACGCTCCGGAACTGGCCCATCAACTGTTTCGCGCGTCCACCACAACTGATGAATCCAATGTTGACTTCTTCATTAGCATTGGCGGCCCAAGACTCACGCGATGCTAACGAAGAAAACACGCCCGTTGCCAAAGCTCCCGAGGTAAATTGACGGCGAGAAATTCGATTGTTCATGGGAGCCTTACTCTTTGCGGGGTTTGCACAATTGAAGAATGGACATTAGTCGAAGAACAGCCAGTTTAATCCGTAGAGGCTGTGAGTTTTTTGTTTTGTGAGCGGCAAGGCGATAGCCGCCGTTTTTTGGCGTTCGATTTCTGCGCAAATTAGCCGACGGCTAATGCCTTGTCGCTTATCAGAAAAGGCATTTCCGAAAAAATCACAGCCTCGTAGGTCGGCACATGTCCTGTCGGTGACATCAGCCGCCGAAGGTAACAGCGCCAATTTCGGTTCCAACTTGTCCAGAAAGCTGTCCGGCTAGGCAGCCGGGTGCGACCAAGCCTATTTGACGCTGGTTTCTTTGTTGTCGGCTTTCATACCAATTTCAAGCACTGGCGTTTCCGAAACCAACCCCAAGCCCCCCAAAGTTTTTGGGTTTAATATGCAAGGTAAAACCCAATCGGGATACGAGTTGGCGATCGATGGAATCGATTCCGGGGCCAGTGGCGGTACATTGGCGATTCGACCACAACGGACCAACTGCCGAACATAGGGCATCGATTGATTCACAGCCGGGCCGCAGGGTGGGTTAACGGCTTCGTCCCATGCAGGGTTTGCAAAGCACAACCAGTTGAACCGACGCGTTTGCATCCAATCACCGTTTCGGCATTTGGCAAAGTGTCCGCAACCATGCTTGGTCAGGTCCCGCCAAAAGGTAAACCCGCTGAAGTTTGCGGATAGATCGCCGTACGAGTAGATCCCGTTTCCATTCAAACCGTACTTTCCCTTTTCAGTCCCGATGCCATGAGCAACCGCAGCGCGGACGCCACGCTGCCGGTACACCTCGATGTACTCGTAACCTTGGGCAAAGAAGTGGGTTAGTTTATCGGAGCCAATGACCAGAGAACCCATTTTCACGTGAGACGCCATCTTGAAGACCAAGCCAGGTGAGTCGCAAAACGTTGCATCACGGTAGATCGATTTTGAACGGTCGATGGTGAACGATGGAATTCGGGCAGGCTGGCCGTTGTACTTCAAGACCTTGCTTTTGCCATGCTCGATCGGCTTTTCCAGTGGGCCCGTCGGGATTGTCACACCAAGGACTTTAATGTCGCCCAACTGACCGAGCAGCGCCTGTTCTAAATCATCGCGTGAGGGCTTTCGCTTGCGGTTTACTTTCTTCAGCGCGAGTTCAAACCGCTTGTTGATGATTGCGTTTAAGACACAGGTCGCGTCTTGAGTGCAAGGGCTCAGGATGCGAGTGCGCTGAGTCAGTGCATCGCCGTCTGAGGCCCAAACTTGGGAACATGTGCTCAGCAATGTCGCTGCGGCCACCGTGTATATGATCGTCGCGTGCCTGAGTAGCATGGTTCGTTTCGCAGGGAGGTATAACTTGGAGAGAGGGTCCTTCAGTGATGATCGTCCTGCGAACTGTGTTGGCGGCAATCCATCGTCAAAAGAACAGAAGCATCGGTTGTGACGAACATTATCCGGTTACTCGCGACAATGTTGATCGACCCGAATATTCGCAATGGGCAATTTGTGTAGCTGCGCTTTTTCATGTGGTGTTTGGTTGTAGGCCGGACCAAGGACGCGATGCGTGCCGGAACAGCGCAAACGCCTCCATTGTGTCGCAGAGATTGCACTATCAACGACGTTTCTACTTGCGTCCGAAGTTCCGGCAATGGCAGCGTTTGCTCGGTCCGGCCTACCTCAAGAGCGCAACCCCAAAAGAGACCAAC
>CAYNNP010000135.1:0-8012 GCA_964398215.1 uncultured Pirellulaceae bacterium
GGGACAATCAATCTTGACTCGGTCCCTCGCTCACGCGTCGGGTTACCAAAAACCATTACCTGAGGCAAAAGCGTCTCACATTATGTCGATTCGTTTGTGTTACAGTAGTGAGTCTTCCATTTTGCGCCGTTCATGAGGTCTAAGAATGATTTCTCGCCAAGTCGCTTTCCTTGGATGCATGTGTTTTGCAGCGGTCGGTATTTGTCAAGAAGCTGAATTTCGACATTGGACCACTGAAGACGGCAAACGAAGTCCGGTCCGCTTGCAACTACTGAAATCCAATGATGAGTTCGTGCAACTCAAGCGAGAAGACAATGGCAAACTGGTAACGATGAAGATCGCGACCCTGTCCAAGGCCGATCAGAACTTCTTGTCTTCGCTGGCTGAAAAGAATTCAGATCCAGCGGGGCCGGCTGCTGGCGAATCCGCTGGTGGTTGGAACCAGTGGCGTGGCCCCATGCGCGACGGTAAAAGTCCAGACACAGGAATCATGACTCAGTGGCCAGGGAATGGCCCAGAACTTTTGTGGAACATCACCGGGCTTGGTGTTGGCTATTCCACACCGGCGGTCGTTGGCGATACAGCGTATGTTTTAGGGACGCGCGGTAGCGACGAATTCTTGTTCGCATTGTCAACCAATGACGGAAGCAAGCTTTGGGAGTCGCGTTTTGGCACACGAAACGACGGCGGCGGATTCGCAGGCCCAAAGGGAACTCCGGCAATCGATGGTGACCACATCTATGTTCTGGGCGGAGGTGGTGACCTTGTATGCATGAAACGTGATGGCGGCGATATCAAGTGGGCAAAGAATCTGAAATCAGACTTTGGTGGCAAGACTGGCCACTGGCAATACGCAGAGTCTCCACTGATTGATGGTGATCGATTGTTGTGCACACCAGGCGGCGGGAAAAACACCATCGTTGCCTTGGACAAATCAAGCGGCCGCAAAATCTGGGGCGCTGGTGTCGGTGCAATCACCAGTGACGGTTTCGCGACCGCCGGCTATGCCTCGATTATCAAAGCGAATTTATCACAAGTCGATCAGTACATCGTTTTCCTGCATGGCGGCGTTGTTGGGCTGGAAGCAAAATCTGGACAGCCGCTTTGGCACTACGATAACCCTGCTAACGACACGGCCAACTGCAGTACACCTATCGCGTTTGGCGACGCCGTATTTGCAGCCAGCGGGTATGGTACCGGCGGCGGATTGGCGATGATTTCACGCCGCGGAAACCAGTGGAACGTTAACGAAAAGTACTTCGTCAACAAAATGCAGAGCCATCATGGCGGGTTCATTCTTCACGAAGGTCACATCTATGGGACCAACGAGTCAGCGTTGCTGTGTATCGAGTGGAATTCTGGGCGTATCAAATGGCAAGACCGTTGCGTCGGAAAAGGCTCGACAACATTCGTCGACGGACACCTAATCGTACGCGGAGAAAGCGGCAGCGTTGCACTGGTGGTAGCATCTCCAAGCGGCTTTCAGGAGCAGGGCAGATTTGAACAGGCTGATCGTAGCAACAAGAAAGCGTGGGCCCATCCAGTTGTCGTCGACGGCAAACTGTATTTGCATGACCACGGCCGAATGCTTTGCTACAAGGTCGGAAAGTAGATCGCATTTGCCAAGCGACCGCTCGTGAAATAAGAGCCCGCTTTCTTTAGTGTCTGATCCTCCCGCTGTAGAGGAGGTTGGAAGCAAAAATGGGCGCCGGGTTACTTATGTCGCCTATGCGGGTTTTTCGCGGAATCCTGTTCAGTTATCCGCCACGCAATGGATCAACACTTGAAAATCTAACCAGTCGCCAAATTCCAGACCTAGGGTTCACTGACTCATTCTGGAGATGGCAGTGCATTCTATTCCCGATATTCAAGTTCATCCGATGACGCCCGTGGCGGAAAAGGCGATTCGGTTTGCCAATGCCGGCGACCACACATCATCGCTTGAGCAATGGAATTTGTATTTGGTGGATCATCCGGCTGTCGCAGAAGCCTATGTGCTGCGAGGATTGGTGAAAGCATCGTTGGGTGATGGACAGGGATTGCTGGAAGACTACAAATCGGCCTCCGAGGCCAAGCCCGAAGATGGACGTTTTCGCGCCATGTATCACCTTGCCTTGGGTGGCAGCATGTACTGCGTCTACTTGGAAGACGGGATCACCGACTTGCTAGATCAAGCCATCGAAAATATGGACATCGCGGTCGAAGCTGCTCCCGACGATTTGATGGCCCTTTCGTATCGAGGCACTGCGTTGTGCCATGCGGAGAAACCCGAGGCAGCCAACGAAGACTTTACACGTGTGATCGCGCTGCATCCAGAAAATGCACACGCAAGATTCATGCGTGGTGCGATCTCAATGGGCAACGGTGCGCTTGCGGACGCGAAAGAGGACTTTGAAATTGCACTCGAAAACCGCGAGCAACTGGAAGAAGCAACCAGCAACGCGCTGGAACAACGCTACGAAGAAATCATGGCACTGTTGCTACAAGCCTAGCAACGCAAATTTGGTGCACGTGGTCTCACCTTCACGGCCGTCACGCATTCTTTGAAATCACAGGGCAAACGTCAAACCATTCGCGTTGTTGGTCCTGCATCCACGTTGCACATTCACTTGGGCCCCAGTTGCCAACCTTGTAATCGAATAGAGGCGGTGCAGCAGGACTTCTCCACGCCGCAATGATCGGGTCGATGATCCCCCAAGCCAATTCGACTTCATCACTCCTAGCAAACAGGCTTGCGTCTCCCGTCAATGCGTCAAGCAACAATCGTTGATACGCTTCAGGCATCGATTGCCCACCCGAGCTTTCCTGGAAGTCAAAATCCAAAGTACTGGTTCGCGTTTTCATTTCCGACTCTGGGATCTTCGTCTCAAAGTGCAGTTCGATTCCTTCAGCCGGTTGCACTTGGATCAGCAATCGATTGCCGATTGGCCGTCGCGTTTTTTTGCCAAACATAATATGTGGCACGTTCTTGAACTGAATCACAATCTGCGTACTTCGGCACGACATCCCTTTGCCGCTTCGCAAGTAGAACGGCACGCCTTGCCATCGCCAATTGTCGCAAAGCAACTTTAGCACCGCAAAAGTCTCGGTTTCGCTTTTTGGCGGCACGCCTTCTTCTTGCAGATAGCCGCTGTACTGACCACGAACTGTATCCCTCGCAAAGTCGCCGCCAGTCATTTTGCGGATGCTGTGCAAAACCTTGACTTTCTCGTCGCGGACTAACGACGCATCGAACCTCGAAGGCGGTTCCATTGCCGTAATCATCAGCAGTTGCAGCAAATGGTTTTGAAACATGTCGCGCAGGATTCCAGACTCATCGTAATAGCCTCCGCGACGACCAATCACGACTTCCTCTGCAACTGTAATCTGTACATGCTCGACGTAGTTGCGATTCCAAAGTGGTTCAAAAATACTGTTTGCAAAACGAAGCGCAAAAATATTCTGTACCGTTTCTTTGCCTAGATAATGATCGATCCGGTAGATCTGGTCTTCGCGAAACACACCGTGGATCGATTCGTTCAGCGCCTGTGCTGTTTTCAGATCAGTCCCGAACGGCTTTTCAATGATGACGCGGCGAAAACCGTTGGTGTCGTCGGCTAAACCTGCGGCGCCCAATTGCTGGATAGCTTGCTCGTACAACTGCGGCATTGTTGACAAGTAATAAAGACGTCCGCTGCCTGCTGATTCGGTTTCATCTAGAAACTTGGCCAACGATCGAAAGTCTTCCGTTTTCTTGATGTCACCGGGTTGGTAGAAAATGTTTTGACTGAACGTTTCCCAAGCTCCCGCATCAAAACTGTCTTTCGCAAATTTTGCTGTGGTTTCCCGAAGTGATTCACGCCATTGCTGATGCTCGAATTGACTGCGAGACACACCAACAATCTTGGTTGATTTTGGCAACCGGTCTTTTCGAAACAAGTTGTACAGTGCCGGGATCAATTTACGGCTGGTCAAGTCGCCCGAAGCGCCAAAAATCACAATCGTATGACTCACAAAGCAATCCGCTGTAAAGGAGTAGTGCGTTCATCCCGCGCCGGCCAAGATCGGCGCTCAATTCAGCCCATTAGCTTACGCCAGAAACATCGATTCGACGAGGCCGCAAGCCAAACGTCCTTTGAACCAACTGCGCTTTTCCAAACTTCCCGAGTCGGCCGCATTTTAGTTGCGTGGAATCCTATCCGGCCCGCGACGATTGCTTCAAGCGTTGGTGGTTCGATGCCTAACCCCACGCCGATGCATGGGCCTGCATTCTGTCGCTACTGTGCAGTTGGTTTTCTGGTTGTTTCATCCAGTTGATCAAACGCCAGCTCGATGCGTTGTTCCAAAACACAACTTATAACACCCGAGCGAGCGATGCGGCCGGTACGCGATTCGCGAACCTTCGCTTTTGAAGTCCGCTGTATCGCGCAATCGATTTAACAAACCGCTAAGCAGCTCGGTTGGCCTCTCGGGTTGAATCGGCAACTGGCATTTTGATTGTCGCCGGCTCTTCGTCTTCATCAGCAATCGCCAAATCCCGATCGATTCGCCGCTGTTCTCCAGCAATCTCCAAATGCCAGTAGTCAGCGACTTCTAAACGGGTTAGCTCTTTCATCAAAGACTTTGCGTTGTCAGGGCGTTCGGTATGCCGATAGATACCACATAGCAGTAGCAAAGTCGGAGGATCGCGTGGTTCGATTGCTAGCACACGCATTGCCAGCGTTTCGGCTTCGTGCCAATCCGATCGGAGGTAAGCGTTGCGAGCTTCCGGAAAAAGGTCGGGGGCGTCGCTGGCAACCCGAGGCTGAAGCATTGCTGGCAAATCTCGAATACGATGAAAGACATAGAAGCCCCAAACGCAAATCGAAACCCAGAATGCCATCGACACCAATATCCCCGAAATCCACTGCGGATAGATGTACCGTGTCACGAGCAGTAAATTCAACGCGATGCCAAATGCTGCAGCAACTGGCAGCGCGGACAAACGTCCTTGCCACCAAAGTTCAGGTAGTCCTGGCCACAAGCACGTTAGATAATGGCGAATCTCCATGCATCATGAATACCGATTTTACCCGGCTGAGATCAAGCTGTTTTCCGCAGGCAGCAAATTATAGCGGGCAGTTTTGACGTGCCAGCTGCCAGGCCCTTGGCTCTGTTGACCAACTACACACCCATTTGAAACGGAACTAACATCATGTCAGAAATACTGAATCTAATTGGCAAGCAACTGACGGCCGAGTCGATCGGAAAGCTTAGCCGCAGCATCGGAGCTTCACCGGAGCAGACACAACAAGCCGTGAGCGCAGCGTTGCCAACGTTGCTGGGAGCATTGACTCGCAGCATCGAAGCACAAGATGGCGAGAAAAATCTGCACAACGCTCTTCTCAAGGATCACGATGGCTCGATCCTGGATAATTTGGGTGCGTTATTTGGTGGCGGCAAAGCTGATGACGCTGGACCGTCAGTTTCAAGCCGAACATTATCTGGCGGCGCGATTCTCGATCATATTCTTGGCAACAAACGTCAACGCGTCGAAACAGGCGTCAGCAGTGCAAGCGGCCTATCGACTTCGCAAGTAATGAAACTGCTGGCGATGATCGCGCCAATGATCATGGGGGTACTTGGTCGCCGACGAAAACAAGACGACTTGTCATCAGGTGGGCTGGGCGATCTGTTGCGTTCAGAAAAGAAGCAGGTCGAATCCGATTCGCTTGGCGGCGGCCTGATGTCAAAGATGTTTGATCAAGACGGCGACGGAGACTTTGACATGATGGACATGATGAAGTTCGGCGCCAAAAAAGTGTTCGGGCGAGACTAGCACGTCGGGCTCAGGCCGTAGCCGGAGTCGCCAGGCTTCGGTTTTGACCGACAGGCCTGAATTCTGGCGAATCCAGCTACACAAAAAATTGACCAGGATCGTTTCGGCGGAAAGGCGCCCATTCGTTGTCCAGCATGATGCTGGCGTTTTTTAATCCAAGGAGGGCCAGAAAACTATGAATTTGATTCTCCCAATTTGTATCGGCGCCATTTGCCTGCTGGCGATTTGGAGCTTGGTTGGCTGGATAATTGCGATCAGTTTTTTACGCAAAGACCACCATCATCACAACGAAGTAGAAACGCCCAGAGATCGTGGGATCACCGCAAAACGATTGCTGATCCCTTGCCATGTCCTGGATCCAAACGCGGACCATGAAGTAGCCGCCTGGATGTTGATACCGGATCCGGATCGCGCGCATGACGGCGCGTGTGTCGTGATGGTACACGGTTTCGATAGCGGAAAAGACAGAGTAAAAACCTGCGAAAAAGATCCGGGCTATCGTAGTTGCACGTTGGACCAAGGCGCAATCGCGCTGCGCCGAGCAGGGTTCATTGTGGTTGCAATCGATCTGCGAAATCACGGTGAATCTGGCGACGCGGGCAACGTGTCCTTGGGCGCACGCGAGGCCTATGATGTTTTGGCGACCGTTGAGTATCTGTCGAAGAATGCGAGGCAGTACGGCATCAACCCAAGCAGGATTGGATTGCGCGGCGAAAGCATGGGCGGTGCGGCTTGCTTGATTGCGGCAGCGATTGATCAAAACAAGCGTGTTGCAGCGGTATGGTCCGATTCAGCTTTTGGGACAGCTTCCGAAGCGATCGCAGACTTCATTGGATTCAAGGGAGTGCCGCGCATCTTTGTGGCACCAGCACGCTTTTGGTTCAGCCGGCTTACCGGTATCCGCTTGAAAGACGCAAGTCCCGTTGAATACGTAGGGCAAATCGAATGCCCTGTCTTTTTAACGCATTCATCGGGCGACAGCGTGCTGCCGGTCTATCATTTGAAAACGCTATCGGAAAGCCAAGAGTGGCAGCAGCAGCCAGAAGTTTGGCAGCTAGAACTATATGAACACAATCGACTGTGGCTTGACCCTGACTATCAGGATCGACAAATCGATTTCTTTAAACGGCGTTTAGCGTCGTAAGTCAATTTGTAAACCGCAGTTTGTCTTAAGCAGCAGCTCTTCGTTTTGCTTGGCCGCTTTCGTGTAACCACTTGTTGATCTGCGTTTGCTGCTTTGCCCAGTTGTCACTGACGCGGTGGTCACAGAAAACGTGGAACATCAAGTCGGTGGTATCACTGAGCAGTCGAATCGCATCAATGCGGTCGTCGTCATCGAATTCTTCGTCGTCATCCAAATGAATTTTTGCCGCACTGATCGCAAACGACTCGGCTTGTAAAACCAAGTCAAACTGTCGTCCATCGCTGACGATCGTCATCCCAGTTTTACGCGGCAACTTTCCGCTGCGAATGGCTTGCCGTGCTTCGGGCAATGCAACCGGGCTTTCCGCAGAAATCGTTTCTTTGCCCGATTCTCCGCGTGGGCATTCCAGCGTCAGCGTTTTGGTCAGCATCACGGACACATCAGAATCGTCCGGTAGCGCGATCGTGTCTGTTTCGGTTTCCAAAGTCCACCACAGCCACATCAGAAATTCATTGCCCAGGAAATCCGGTGCTTGCGAATGTTCGTTGGACCAAGCGTGATCGCTTTGTGATCCATTTGAAATGAAACAGGCTGGCACCAAGTCATCGACTTCGCCATAGCAATCCATTTCTTTGGCCCACTCCAGCGCCATTGTTCCAGCGCCGATGCGTCGTAGTTCAATTCCGAAGCTTCGTTCTAACAAATCCATGCAGTTGCCAGCCGCGGGGCCCGAACCACCGCCAAAATACAGCACTTCCTGGTCAAAATCCCACAGCAAAGGAAACTGCTGCATCTTTCGGTATTTGCCTGTGGCGGCTTCGGCTTCGCAGCGTTGCTGGACAGCTTCCTTGGCCTCTTTTCGCTGAGCCTTGGTGATCTTTGCGCCGTCGTTATCTTTTGCCAAACCGGACAGTTCCATTTGCAGCCAAGCGTTGCGGATCGCAGACGGAATTTGGTTCGTATCGATTCTTACGCTGACGTGCAGCGCGTTGTTGATCAGGTTCTTGCCGAGATCAAATTCTTGATCAAAAAGATGGTAGCCGCCTAGAAAACCCACATGTGCATTTTCCA
>CAYNNP010000135.1:8112-18024 GCA_964398215.1 uncultured Pirellulaceae bacterium
CTAAGAAGCTGGTGCTGGTTGTCGGATTCGGCGCAAGTCTTTGATCGCTTGGATCGGATTTGGGATCGTCCAGTAGCCAAGCTTTTTTCGTACCAATACGGCGGCCACCCAGTTCAGGGAGGCTTGGTAGAGTGCCGATCCGATCGCCGCGCCAAGGGCGCCGAAGAAGTAGCACAAGACGGCACAAGCTGTCACACAAACAGCCGAATTGCACACGACAGCTCGGCTCCACAGTCGGTCATTGCCGGTCATGATCATCACTGTTGGTGCCAGGCCTGCGATGATTCCAATCATCTGGCCTATGCAAATGATGCTGAGTAGGTACCAGTGGTCAGCATATTTTGGCATGATCATCATGACCCACGGAGCACTGATCGCTAGCGTCAACAGGATGGGGACATTGATCGCTGCGACGGTCACGCAGCCCCAACGCAGTGTGCGTTTGAACTTTTCCGTTTCGCCGGATTTGTGCAGACCCGATAATCGAGGTGCGACGATCAACATCACGATTGTGGTCAATAGAATCGTTGCGGTGGCCAACCGGATGGGTGCGGAAAAGATTGCGACTTCTTCGTTGTTCCATGTTAGGCCAAGGAAAAACACGCCGCCCAAATTGGCCAGCATTTGCATGATGTAAATCACGGTGTTGCTGCGGCAAGCATCCAAGAATTCTGGGCGGTCATCTTGTATCGCTTCTGTCTGTTTTGGCCACATGCCACTGCGATGCAACATCCACAGCCCAACCCCGCACACGAGCAGCGAGCAAATGGGGATGATTTTGGCGACATCGACCGCAGAAATTTCTTGGCTGTAAAAGTAAGTCAGGCCAACGACTGTTATCCAAGTCAAATGGTTGATCGTGCCAACTTCGAACATCGATCCGGTTGGCGCACGATCGGCAGATTTAAAGATGAACGAAATTGTGTAGACCAGCGACCAGGGCACCAGAGCCAGCAACATCCACGCCATGATGGGAGCCTTGGCCCATCGTTCGCTACCGATCACCCACATCAACAACAGTCCTGCCAACGCAAAGAAAACTGCGTTGCGGGTGGTCAAATTTGTCGCCCAAAAACTATAGCCTCGGAACTTTTCGCTATCGGATTGGTGCCATGATGATCCAGCGTATCGCAGCATCACAGCGTCCAGCCCGTACCGCGCCACCATCGACAGCGAGATCAGCGACACCATGCAAAACGAATACATGCCAAACTGTTCTTTGGTCATCGTGCGAGCGAGAACAACGCTTAGCATGATGGTGCCTGAGGACGACAGAAACCGTACAAAACCGGTTTTGAAGAAATGCATCATCAGCGCTGCGGGTGATCTGCCAGCCTTTTCTGGTGAAAAAGCGGCGCGATCGCGCTGACTGCCCAGCAGCGGTCGGATTTGGCGATTCGGTTTGACGTCTGTCGCCATCAGGCCTTCGTGATTCGAATTGAATTGTTGATGCAAACGATCTGATCGCTGGCGGATCAAATATTGTTTAGCCAAGCATCCAGGTCGCGGTCAACGTGATTTTGCAGCGCCACTACATCAAGCTTTATCTGTTCTAAGAACCAAGCTCGCTCCTCTGCCGTGATAATTTGGCGGACAGTTTGTGGCTTTCCGAACACAACACGTTTCAGCCCAACCTTTTTGGCGGCCTGAACGATTGGATACAGCCGGAACGAGCGAAGCAGATCGCCTGCGACACGTCCAAACTTTGCCACGTGATAGTTTCGTGGATCGGCTGCAACGTTGACTTTCTGCGGCAAAGCCTCTTCTGATGTTGGTTCGGCCAGCCCCAGGGCGCGGCAGCATTTACCAGCAAAGTTGATGGGCGAAGATTTCAAATCTTCCATGAACAGCACGGTAACATTCTCGCGACCAAACGCTTGCTCCCACCGAACAAGCGATTCGTGATACAGGCTGCTTTCGATAATCTCGGGATGCTTTACAACAGCGTCTTGGAATTCGGAGCAGGACGTGAATCCGTAGCGCCGCATGTGCTGGAACAGAGAAAAGGCTCGCTCAGCAGGATCACGAAGCGTTACGACGATCTTGATTTCGCCCAGCGTTTCGCGAACTCTTGAGGGTACTTTGGCAGGATGAAAGTACGTTGGAGCAACCTCGATGATTCGTTTGCCAGTCGTATATTTCACATGTTGGAAATGCGACAGATACCAAGCGAGCGATTTGGATTCGAATCGTTCGTCAAAGTAAAAGGTTTCCTTTGTGCCCGATGGCACCACAACATCGTCACGAGATGCAAGGTACTCGTACAGCCACGAGGTACCCGCTTTCATCGGGCCAACGATCAATGCGTTGGGGCGAGCCTGCTGCTTGCCAACGCGAACGTGAGCGCTGGCAACGGTTGCTGAATTTGTTGCGGTATCGATCATGCTACATTCTCCAGCTTGAGTTCGTTGTAGATTGGATCAAGCCATTGTGCGACCAAATCACGCTCGAGTCGTTCGCTAAGTGCGGTTACGTCATCGCGAAAGTAATCACAGAGCCGGAGCTTGGTCTCGGGCCGCATTGTGGGATAATTTTCACGATCGATCGGTTTGAATAGCATCTTTGAAACGACGCTGTTTTTGATCTTCGTGACAACTTCTGGAAACCCTGCGGCGCGGATCATGTGGGCTGCGCCAACACTGAACTTTGCGGCAAGGCGATTTCTGGCTTCGCTGGCGCCAAGCACTCGTTTTCCAAGAATCTCTGGGTTTGGCAACGGACCGACATTGATGAAGTCGAACAACTCGCCAGCGAAACTTGCGTTATCCGCTTTCAAATCGTCGTAGATCAAAACCTTGATTTGCTCGGCTGGAAAAACATCGTAGTAAGGCGTCAGGTGTTTGTTGTAACAACCACGCGAGAGGAAATCCGGACGCTGCTGCAAGGCTTCTTCAAATGTGCCGGAGACGTTTGCGTTTCGCCGTTCGAATAGATAGTGCGAAAATGCTCGCTCGACAGGATTGCGAAGCGTCGAAAGCAATTTCATTTCTGGAAAATGCTCACGAATTCGCCCAGGTGCTTCTTCGGAAAATATGTACGTGTTGCTGACTTCGCCCACAGCATGCGGCTGTTGGTCAGCGTCGCACCGACGAAAGAATTTGGCGTACCAGTTCAACCCACGATGATACTCGCTGTCGAAAAAGATTGTCTCTTTTGCCGACGACGTGCAAATCTCTGGGTGCGCCGCGAAAACTTGGAATAGCCAACTTGTGCCAGCCTTGCCCGGGCCAATGACAATGAAGTTTGGCCAGTGTTTAAAATCGCTTTTCTGAAATGCTGCCATGATTCAGACTGCCGGTACCATTGAAGAATGAGGTTGACGAGACTTGATTCGGAAACGAATGCGAACGGGAACGATTGCCGCTGCAAGGAAGACCATTGGCGTGACAGCAAGCTTCATGCGAAAACCGTTGCCAAAGTTACTTACAACGAACCCGATCCCCAAGAATCCGACAAAGGAAACTGCCATCAAGAACATCGTTAACCTGCCCACGCCCTTTTTCTTGAATGGATCGCAATACCACGCGTTTGCTAATGCAAAGAGCCCTAGCCCGATAACGTAGATGCTATCCATGAACGCCATCAACAAGGATGCGTTTCTTACCTGCCATGGAAACGGCAGCATGATCAGTCCAGCCGTTTGAATGGGAACACGCAAATACCACGGCAGTTTTTGATACATCGCAGCTGACATCATGTGACTATTGCCACCCATCTCGGAGGCGTGCCGCGCAAAACGGTCTTCCGCTGAATCACCAGCGATGTCTGCCGGGTTGAATGTATCGACGCCAATGTTGCTGCCGGCTACCCGTGTTCCTGCCAACACAGCACCGATCCCAATTAGCAGAACGGGCAGTGTGAGTAAAACGGCACTCGAAAAATTACGCTTGTTTCCCTTGGAAGCCATCAGCAAATCCAGATACTTGCTGGTCAATGGCATCAGAAAAACTAACAAGACAACATAGGCGAGTTCCGGTCGTAGGCTGAGCACAGAGAGTGCACCGCAGCACATCAATCCGATGTCAACAATCGTAACTTTGTTTGCCCAAACTCTAATTGCACCTGCACATAGCGCTATCATGCCTAGGAAGATCAGTGGGTCGCGAAGCCCAAAGCAGGAAAAGTTGAATCCTGCTGGGTACAGCGACAGAAGGATCAGAGTGCGAACCGACCCTGAGTACTTGAAGTCACGATTGACCAGCAACGCCGCAAGTGGCGCAGCGAGAGCGCCGATTGCCGCATTTGAAAACAAGAGAGACAGACGTGACGCTCCGAATATCATCCAAGCCGGAATGTTCACAAGCACTTGGAGTGCAAATTCTTCGCCCAACAAGCTACCCCAATCGCCTCGTTGCAAAATGAAGTGCTGATACAACCAGATGGATCGGTTGCCAGCAAGTTTTTCAACGATAAAGCCGAACTCTTCGTTCAACATGATCATCGTCACACGGGCAATGAACCCGATTATGAATACAGCCACGGCAAGCGAGAATACTCTCCGGCCACCACAAACCGCTGTGATTGCAGCCAGCGACAAAGTGCCAAGAATGCACCAGACGCCGATCAGCATTAATAGTTGAAACCAACCCATTTCTGCTTCCCTACTGTCCGCGGCTTCCGATCATGACTCCGACGGTGCGGAACATCGTGTATACATCCAGCGGCAGCGACCAGTAGCGAACATAGTACGCGTCATACTGAAGCTTCCGCAGACTGTCTTCGACACAGTTTCCATACTTGTAGTGGACTTGTGCCCATCCCGTTACGCCAGGTTTTACCAAGCGGCGGATGAAGTAGTGGGGAAGTTGCTGTTCCAGATCGGTCTCGATCTCAGGTCGCTCGGGACGTGGTCCAACAAGGCTCATGTCACCTCGAATCACGTTGAACAACTGAGGCAATTCATCGAGTCGCGTTTTACGAAGGAATGCTCCGACGCGTGTGATCCTTGGATCGTTGTCGCTAGCCCACCGCGCCTTGCCGTCTTTCTCGGCATCGTTGCCCATCGTACGAAACTTGACGATGCTGAACTTCTTGCCTGCTCGTCCAGCACGGATTTGGCAATAAAAGATAGGGCCCGACGAATCGAACTTGATGGCAATTGCAATGAACGGCAACAAGAACAGCAGCACTGGCATTGCGGCAAGAGCACCAACCAGGTCAATCAAACGTTTTGCGGCTAGCTGGACTCGCGAGAACAGCATGCGATCTTGCATTGCGTTCATCGCCCATCTTGCGTTGACGTACTTGACTGGAATCTGTCGCGATAGTTTGCGATAGATCTCTGTCATCGACGAAACCCGAATGCCGTTACTTTGACAATCCACCAGGTCGCGAAGCATGTCGTCCAAATCGATACCTTCGTGATGGGTATCGTTCACAACAATTTCTTCGATGTTATGCGCTGTGGCGAATCGGCGAAGACCATTGTCGCCATGAGCGCGGTGAAGTCGCGCCAAATCGTTGGCTTGACCCCACGATACCAAACGTAGTTTCAAGTGCTGGTTCTGCTGGAGAACTGTGTGAAGTTCTCGGGCAGCCATTTTGTCACCAACCAACAGCATCCGATACTCGCCACGACGGCGTTTCGAAACAGCTTGGATGATCACGCGAGCGACAACGCCAAACGATCCGACCAGCAGCAGGTAGATGCCAAAGAATGCGCGAGGCAAGTATTCTGGCAAAAGGAAATACAGTGGCAGGTAGATTGCCGCAGTGACGCACGCCGCCATCAGCGTCCGAATCGCAACCACCGAAACCAAGCCGTTGGAGGCGGGGTCATAAAGGTCTGTGATCCAAGCCGATGTAATCCATGCTCCAGCTACAAGTGGAATCCAGTGCCACTTGGCGGCCAACAGCGTAAAGATCTCGCTGACCGATGCTCCGGAAACGATGGTCGCCCAAGCCGCAAAGGCAACGATGCCTGCAACCAGAATGCATGCAGCATCCGCGACGGCCATGAATACAACGCGTTCCAGAATCGGTGTGCGATACCTAGACGCTTTGTTGCGATTTTCTAACCCGGCACGCCGCGCATATCTGCCCCGGCGAGTACTGGATCGTGCCTCGACTTCTGCAGCGTCGAACCGTTGTTCTTGGACATCCAATGACGAAACGTCATAGGAACCCAGGCTGGTGACGACTGCGTCGAAAGTTGTTGGTGATGATAGTAATAGATCTTGTGACATTCCATTGTCTCCCCTAGCTGAAACCCCGTCAGTTAGTAAAGCGCCGAATAGGCTGCTCCATTCAAACGCACTTTACTTCCCCTTAGCTGGCAACTGATGCCTTACGATTTTTATTTGGCTTTGACCGACCTGGCGCGTTGGGTGCCGAGTAGTCGTCATAGTATTTGCCAACATAGCCGTACGAAGAACTCGTGTAGTCGTGCGAGTATCCGTAACCCTTTGCTCGGTCGTCAGAATTGTTAACGATGATTCCTGACGGAGTGATGTTGACGTCACGAAGCATTTCACATGCACGTTGAACTGGACGTCGACCATTCTTCTGGACCTTCACCGTCAAAATCACTGCATCGACTTGAGTGGCGATCACAGCAGGATCGGTGACAGCCAATAGCGGTGGTGCGTCGATCAAAACAATGTCGAATTTTTGGCGGGCATCGTCCAAAACTTGTGTGAACTGATGCGACTCCAGCATTTCCGACGGGGCACCTGTTCGCGTGCCGTGTGTCATCACAAACAAATCGTCTTGTTCGGTCTGCTGAACGCCTTCTTCCAACTTAATTCGCTCATCGATCACATCGGACAGACCTGGCCTAGCTTCGGCGCCAAACAGGTTGTAAACCATTGGCCGACGCAAATCGGCATCGATCAGCAGAACACGCTTTCCAGTTTGTGCAAGCGAAACCGCAATGTTTGCGATCGTCGTACTTTTACCGTCACCAGGAGCCGGGCTGGAAATCATGATCAACGATTGATCTAGCTTCTTGCAGCTCAACAACAATGATGTCCGAGCCGTTCGATAGACCTCTGACTCCTGAGAACGAGGCCCGTGGAACGAGCAGACTTGTGGCACGATCTTTGATTCGGGGTCCGCTTCGTTGCGCAGTTTTCGCAGATCGAAAGGTGCGACGTGTGTCAGGATCGGAGCACCTGTGACGACTTCCAAATCTTTCGCATCGCGGAATGTTGAATCTGCAAGCTCTGCCGTCAAAGCAATTGCGAGTCCTAGCATGCCACCCAAAAGCAAACCGACCGCAAGTGCAAGTGGTAGCTTTGGCCAACAAGCGTCGTTGGCAGCCTCAGGCACAGCCAGCAAATCGGTTGAGAAGCCGGCAAAGTTGGTTGCCAGGTTGATCTCGTTCAATCGCTCAACAACCTCTTCGTAGCGAGCCAATGCACGTGTCTTTTTCGCTTCAAGTGCCTTGGCCTTCATGAAATCGGCCTCTGATGCCTTGGCAAGCTTGAGCTCTTCATTGGCAGACTTCAGCAGGCTCTTTTCACGAATTTGCAATGCCGCCAAATCGTTTCGCAGCAGCGATCGGTATGCCTGCAACATTTCTGTTGGTGACATTTTGGACGGAACTTCGTCGTAGTCCTTTTCCGGAGCGTGGCGAGAAATGAATTCGCGAGTGACTTCGATTTCTTGCATCGTTGCCAGAACGGTTGGGTGATTTGGCCCGTAATCTTCTGACAGTTTGCGTTGCTTTTGATATAGATCCAGCAACCGGTTGTACTGAGCCTTTGCTGCTTCGTTACGAATGGGTTGCTGAGCGACAAATTCTTGATCGTGAAAATCGCCGCGTGTCATTTCCATGAACAACTTCAAACGCTGGACTTCATTCTGGCTTAGCAACGCAAGACGATCCAAGTCGGTTGTCTTTGTCCGCGTAAGATCAACCATATAGTTCTCGATCACATCAGTCCGCGAAAGCGCATCTGCGATTTGAGAACGAACATCGCCCAGTTCTGTTTCCAGGGCTTTCAAGCGATCGTGGTGAACATCACGCATCTGATCGCCTTCGACCAGGACGGGAACAGACTGCATGAACAGGCGGTATTCTTTATCCGCAGTCGCCAGTTCTTTCTCGTGAGTCAACTGAGCCTTTTGGATCAAGTCCGCAGCTTCCTTGCTGTGATTGCTCCACTGGCCTTTGACATAGTTTTCGTAGGCTGCATAGATCGCATCCAGAACTTTCTTGGCATCGTCTGGCCGCTGATCGCTGTAGCGTGCAGTCAAGACATTGGCATCAGCAACCGGGCCATCGCCACCACGTCCGACTTCCAAGCGATTCAAGATATGTTGAACCGGCGATATCGAGTTGTCAGCAGCTTTCCTAAAAGAATACAGCTCTGACAAATTGCCTTCTTCGATGGCAGATGCAAGCACACGTTTACTGGTCAAAATGTCCAGGTGCGTTGCCAAGATGTCCTCTTGAATGGTCGCACCACTCGCGTAGCTGTCATCGGCAGTACCGCGCGAAGTCATCTCACTACTTCGTTGACCGACCAAGATCTCTAGCTCCGATTCGTACATCGGAGTTGTGCAGTAGTAGTACGCAAGCCCCATCACGGCACCTAAACAAATGCCAAAAATGATGTGCTTCAAACGACGCCGAAGGATTCCGACGACATCCAGGTCAATGGTTGGACCTTGGGATGCGTTCTGTCCGTAGTCTTGACTCATGTTGGAGCTCTGCCCGTGTAAAATGTCATTCCGGTTTGATGAATCTGCAGCGCAAACCTCATCACTGGTAGATTCGGACACCTGGAATCCAGACTGTTCGCAAATTCATCACATGCAAACCATCAGGCGCCATCGCGCATTCACAACCCTTCAAACCCGCAGAGTCGCATTGTTGAAACCGTAAAGTCCGCCTAGATTGATGAGCGTCTTTTTTGCCTGCAAAAAGCCTGCGTCGGTACTTGGTGACACCCCGGAAGACATGTAGTCCAAATGAGACATGCAAAATTGGCCAGCAACCCGAATGCTTTTTCTGGCCTTACTTCCGCTGAAGAACTGAATCCAATTACGCAATGATTGTGTGGCTTTTCACACTAGATCCAACTGCCCAAAACTCAAGTCGGCGCAATGCATCGTATGTTTCGTAATCTGGGCATTGCTGCTGGTTTCAGCGTTTGGGTTTTTGATCTTTCCAGGTTACAAGAATAGATTCACAGACCAAACTTTTCGAAGAATCTTGGAACAAAGTGTGATGCACGCAAAGCCGGACTTGCATGTGGCTTAGAAGTGTTGAATCACTCGTTCCGGTTCGATGATCACGGCCGTTACCCCGCTTGTTACTTTTCACTCAACTGGATCACATGACCACTCGCCCACAAAAGCAAGAATTTGCAGACTACTACGGATCCTACATAGACCGGGTGCCTGACGGAGACCTCATTGAAATACTTGAGTCACAACTCGCGTACGTCCGCAATCTGCTCGATACCGTCGGCGAATCCAATGCAACGGTCGTTCACGCCCCTTACGCTTGGACAATCAAGCAGGTCATTGGCCACATCATTGATGTTGAGCGAGTGTTTTCCTATCGTGCGCTTCGTTGGGCCTCAGCCGATGCGCGTCCAATGATCGGAATGGAGCAAGATGATTGGATTGCCAACACCGATTGGGCAACGCCTTCACTGGCGTCATTGCGTGATGAATTTTTGCATTGCCGCGAGTCGAATCTTCTTATGTTCAGACGATTGGCACCTAAGTCATGGGGTCTTGGGGGCGAAGCCGACGGAAGCTTCATGACAGTTCGAGCCGCCGCCTATTGCATGGTAGGCCATATTATCCATCACGGCACAATCGTCGAGTCACGCATCGCACCATCCCTCCAAGGATGAGAAATAATGCAGCTAAGTAGCCATCTCTGTCCCCAGAGATGTAGCCCGACTTTGCGTCACCCAATTTCAAGAAATCCAGATCGCAAGTTCGATCAAACCA
>CAYNNP010000136.1:0-17840 GCA_964398215.1 uncultured Pirellulaceae bacterium
CTACACACTATCGCTACAGCCGCGCTAAAAAGTTCGTTGACAATTCTGAAACCCAACAGTACATCGTTCGTCTGCGCAAGCTTTTAGACGATCCTACGAATAAAGTTGCACAAGAAGTTCAGCTCTGCTTTGCATTGGCCAAAGTGCTTGATGACATTGGCCAACATGATGAAGCGTGGACTTTGTATGATCAAGCAAACACATCAAAAAACTCGGCCCATCCAAACTTCCGATCAGATCGTCAACGCCCGCAAGTTTCTTCTATTGGGCTGTGCGATCGAGCGACAATACAGCAACGGCAGGTGAAACCAAATCACAACCTGACACCTGTTTTCGTTGTCGGTATGCCACGATCTGGAACAACCTTGACCGAACAAATATTAAGTTCACACCAACTGATTCATGGTGCTGGTGAACTAAGCCACATCGGTCAAATCCGCCGTGATCTCAGTATGGTGGCTGGCGTCTACGGTGATGCCTTTTCTTGTCCGGACAATATGAAATCGATTTCACAAGACAGGCTGGTCAAATATGCGAACGATCATTGTGCATATCTGCGTTCGCTGTGTGATACAGCGACTCACGTGGTCGACAAAATGCCGACGAACTTTTTGAACCTCGGCCTGATCGCTACCCTGTTCCCCAATGCAAAAATCATTCACCTCAGACGCAATCCCATGGATGTCATGGTGTCCTGCTATTGCCAAAACCTCAGTCCTCCTTTCTGCAATTTAGAGGAATTTGTGGACTATCATGCGTACTACCGTGAAGCCATGAAGCACTGGGAGCAGGAGTTGCCTTTGCCCATTTTGAATGTTGACTATGAAATGCTGGTCGCCGACCAAGAAAATCAATCTCGACGCTTGATTGAGTACTGTGGATTGGACTGGGATGCCACCTGTTTGGATTTTCACCTTTCCACACGCTCTGTTCATACACCTAGCAAATGGCAAGTACGTCAGCCCATGTATACCACGTCGGTCGCGAAATGGAGACGATTCGAGCGTCACATATCCCATTTGGAATCGCGTCTATCGGCGTAATGGCTTTCGCATTTTGTCGGTGGATGATCTATCATGTGGACCCC
Source organism: uncultured Pirellulaceae bacterium (assembly GCA_964398215.1). Taxonomy (GTDB): domain Bacteria; phylum Planctomycetota; class Planctomycetia; order Pirellulales; family Pirellulaceae; genus CAYNNP01. The sequence goes on from CAYNNP010000136.1 coordinate 1,088, forward strand.
CGTTATCCACAAATTGAGATTCCTGATGCGACATTTCCAGCCACTTTCCATGCTCGTTTGTTTGGCCACGTTTTTACTGGCCGCTGATACTGTGCACAGTGCCAATTGGCCACAATTCCGTGGTCCACTTGGCACCGGTGAATCTACCGAAGCTGCTGTTCCCGTTCAGTGGTCTTCGCCACATTGGCGAGTCAAATTGCCAGTGCGAGGTCATTCGTCGCCAGTCATTTGGGAAAACAAGATCTTTTTAACAGGCTGGACGAATGCTGGCGACAAAGTTGATCGTCACGTCCTGTGCGTTGATCGTGAAAACGGAAAGGTGCTTTGGCAACAAAAAGCGGCAACAGGTAGCGGTGAACGACTACACAAGATGAATAGTTGGGCGACGCCCAGTTGTGCCACTGATGGTACTCACGTCGTAGCCTTCTTTGGTGATGGCGGACTTCATTGTTACACCGTAGACGGGGGACCCGTTTGGTCGCGCGACTTGGGCAACTTTCCAGGCAACTGGGGCGTTGGCGCCTCTCCGATTTTTCATGGCAATACTGTCATTCAAAACTGTGATGCTGAAGGCGATTCATACTTGTTGGCGGTCGATAAATCAACTGGCAAAGACGTTTGGAAGACACCTCGAAAATCGAAACCGCGCGGTGGTTGGAGCACTCCTATTTTGATCAAAACAAAAGCTCGCACTGAATTGGTGGTCAATGGAGAATACGGGGTACAGTCTTACAACCCTGATGATGGAAAACCACTTTGGTTTTGCAAGAGCTTCAATGGACGGGGAACTCCTGTACCTGTTTGGGGACATGGCTTGGTTTACGTTGTCAATGGAAAGCCTGGCGACATCTATGCCATTGAACCTGATGGAGACGGCGACGTAACCGAGTCACATATGAAATGGCATACCAAACGCGGCGGTGGGCGTGACTTGCCTTCACCAGTGCTGTCTGGCAAAACTGTCGTCGCCATAGGAATGCAAGGTATCGCTACGGGATACAACGCTTCTAGTGGTGCCGAATTATGGAAGAAGCGTTTAGGTGGCAACTTCAGTGGTTCACCAATCGTCGCCAACGGGCATGTCTACGCGGCTTCCGAGAGCGGTGAAATCATCGTCATGAAAGCTGCTGAAGAACTGGAAATCGTTGCTCGCAACACATCAGAGCTTGGCAGCCAAGATGATACTGTCAGATCGTCGTTGGCGTTGAGCAACGGACAAATCTTCATGCGAAGTGATCAGTGCCTATTCTGCTTCGCTAAATAAGATCGGCCGCCGACCGGCAACCCTACAAGCCGTTGAACATCTTCATCAGCCGTTCGCCGCGTAGCCGATTGATACTGGCTACGTACGCGATACGGCCTTGGATTGATTCTGCAAAACTTGGATGTCCTTGCCGGTTTTGACTTTCCAGTCCACCGTGCTGGGCATTGTGCAAAATGGCTTTCAGTATTTCATATTCCTGCCGCGGGGTGTTAATTCCCTGGTTCACGATCAACCCCAAGACCTGTTGCCGATTTCCGTGTCGCATGAATCGGGTCTTGCGGTAGTTGATCTGAAACCCTTCTTCCATCGCTATCACGGCTACTGTTGTTGCGAAGCGTTTGGCACCCGCGAGCGTTAGATCATCGCTGCTGAATATCAGATCGTCTGCATAGCGAGTGTAGATCGCGTTCGTTGCCGATGAGAGGCCCGCCAATCGCCTGTCCAGCGCAAAGGATATCGCATTGGCCAGGGCTGGTGACGTCGGCGCCCCTTGCGGTAAACGCGAATGACAAAGCACTGGATCTGCCTCACTATCGATCTGCGCTGGTGCTGTACACAACTGGCCAAGTACGTTGGCTATCTGCATGCTATAGCCGCCAATCATGAACATCTGCCGCACACGACTGGTCGATATCGATGGAAAGAAGTCTTGGAGATCCATTCGCAATACCATCTTTCGATCAACATGCTGACGTGCACTATCGATCACCCGGTAGCCTCTGCGAAAACCGCTCGCTGCTGCGTGCAAGGGGATGGCTTCCAGTATTTCTCGCGCAATGATTCGTTGCACTCGTTTCAAGATCGGTTTCGGTTCCTCGATCCAGCGTATTGTCCCATCTCGTTTTCGAATGCTCCGGCGAAGAAAATGATTGACGTTCGCTTTGCGTCGTCGATGAGGAAGTGTCAACCAGTCCAAAACCGCTGGTGACGACAACAACAAAAAGTCTGCCAGCTGCGAAAGATTTGCCAACTCTGGCAATGGCCACCGATTGCACAGTGATTCTTCTGGTGTCTTCTGCTCTATCGATATCGTCTTGCGTTTTGCAAACAGCTGTTTGATGATCGAGTCTTTCATCAACCATCGTCGCAAGAGTTGCTGGTCTGCCAGCTTTCCTTCCTTGGACGCCAATACGATTCGCGAAACAAGCTTTTGGCGTTTGGAATGCTGCCTACCGAAATACGCTCGAATCACTTCATCGACGATGTCGGAGTCTTTTAGCCATCGATATCGCAAATCTTGAAACAGCAACTCGACGAATTGACCTCTACTGACATCGATTCGGTTGCCTGTTGCCGCCATAGTACGCTCAGCGATTCCCTCGTGAATAAAGACACTGGGGTGCTGGCCAACTGGTCCGCGTCTGGCTCAAGCCGTTCAGCGTCGGTAGGCGCTGTTTAGCTTGAGCAGTCAAAGGCGTGGTAAGAAAAATACCGCGAGGTAACCTCGCGGCCGTCAACAATCAGCAAAGCCAACTTGCCAACAAACTTGGTCCGAAACACCCGAGTGTCACCCTAATCTTTCACGGCTACCACGCGGTTGTCAAATCTAGCGGTCGCGAGACATTGGCATGATCACGTAGCCATAACCGTTTGGTGTGGTCAACAAAGCGGGCGATGTTCCCGACTCGATTTCCATCGTAAACGTGGATTCGTTGTCCATTACCTTGCAAAAGTCCGCCAAATACCGGTGATCCATCGTCAGTGTGATGGGATCTCCATCGTAAGCGATTGGCAATTCGATTTGCGATTCACCTATCTCTGCGGTACTAGCTTCCATCTTCAAAGTACCATCAGCAAAAGTAAAATCGATTCCTCGACTCTCTTGATCTGTCACAATCGCTGCTTGGCGAACAGCAGCAAATAGTGGTCCAACGGTCATTTCAACTTCAACAGCTGTTTGACGATCTGGGAAGACTTGACGCCACGGCGGATAACGTCCTTCCACAAGCCGTGAGTAGATCACGGCTCTGGATGTTCGAACCAACAAGTCATTGGTTCGTGCTGCTACATCTACCGATTCGTCTTTGTCATCCAAGGCCCGTTCCATCAACTGGATCGCTCGAGTTGGAACGATTGTATTGGTGCCAGTCGTCTGATGCCCACTGACGGCTTCACCAATGCCTTCCATCTTTGCCAGACGACGGCCATCTGTTCCAACGGCAATCACAGTCTCGCCGTCCATTTCAAACAAGACGCCACCAAGTGCATACCGACTGCTTTCCGGATCGGTCGCAAAAACCGTACGACGAATCATTTCTTTCAGCATGCGAGTCGGAAACGTATGGTACTTCTCCTCGTCAAAGCCTGTAACGGCTGGAAACTCGTCCGGGTTATTGCTGGGCAATTTGAATTTACTGCGGGTACCAGCAACACGAACTCCCGAGTCATCCGTCTCGAACTTCAAAAATTCATCGTTGCTTTCGCGTAAGATCGCCATCATCCGCTGGACTGGCAAAAGCGTTGTGCCTTCGGTGTCGATATCAACACCTTCCTCCAGCTCCAAGCGAATCCCCACTTCCATGTCAGTGGCAGTCAGAATCAGCTTCCCGCCAGAAGCGGTAATTTTGACGTTCTGCAGGATTTCTTTGGGTGATCGAGCTGGTGCTATGCTCGCAGCAAGGCTGTACGCAGAAAGCAGTGGTTCTCGTTGGCAAGTAATCTTCATCGCAGCTATGACCTTTCTTTTGCTTTTTCGAACTGCATGTTTTACCTGCGAAACAAGCGGATGCACAGGGACCAAAAGAGAGTGTTGTAGTAGCTGTTAAATAGATAGAAGTATTTTTAAATCGTCTTCTTCGGAATACGAGCTAAACATCTGTTACTTGTCGAAGTCCCGCATCCATAAACCCAAAAGTGACAACTGGTTAGAGAGAATGCAGTGATGTGGAAAACCCGTTTGCATCGAGTTCGGCCCTTGAAGGTAAACGGTCGGGTTGCAGACATTCGCTGACCGGCAATTTGGTGGTTAACAGCTCGATCGCTGAAACTCGCACAATTGGTTCACAATTTAGTATCAGGTATTCCACCAAAAGATTGCCCAAAATTCTTGCCAGCGCAGGGTAAGAACATCGATGCATCGGGTGGCCTCGCCGATGGTATTCATCCCCCACTGGAGTTGTTTCTATCGCAAATATGACGAATATGGTTCGCATATTCGTCCCGAATGGTGCCTCCAAAGTGCATTCCAACTAAGATTAGAGCCTTCATCCTTCTCATCTTTTTGGGCCGACGAAATGCGTAGTCTGCTAATTGTACTGATCTGTTTTACTGGTGTTTCCAAATTATCAGCTGAAGTTGTTACCTACGTCGAAACCGTTGATGGGAACTTGAGCAACGAGGGTCTTGCTCCAACAGAATTGGCGCCGTTCGATATTGGACGCAACTTTGTGGATGCTGGCTTGAACGATGGATCGGGTCAATCGGATGCGTTTACTTTTGAAATCATGGAGGGCCAGGAACTGACAGAGATCATTTTGTCAGATTTCAACCTCACCGGTGACCGGATATTTTTTGGAATTCATGATGATTCGGCTTTCCCCGTCAGTTCCTTTGACTTGCTTAACAGCAACGCTGTTGGAGATGAGTTCCTTGGTGGGTTTTTAATCGGGAACAGTTTGAACACCAATTTACTGCCCGATATTGGAAACAATGCTTTTGGGATTGGGACTGGATTCGTCGGTAACCTTGGTGAAGGTAGCTACACCGTTTATCTCCAACAAACCAGCGCCCAGAATACGCAGTACACGGTCGACTTTACAGTAGCTGCAGCGGTACCCGAACCATCGACGTACGCTTTTGTTGGTCTTGTACTGGCTGGCTTGGTTTACATTCGCCGCAAGCGATCAAGGCTGATGTCGCAATCGGCTATCTGATGAACCAACGTTGATATTCAGTTAGTGAATTCGAAAGCGGCGAACCAGCCCGTCTGAAAAAGCGACACCAACAATGTTTGGCTCCAGCAACAACAGCTTGACTGGTGATTTACCCACCGTCAGTCGCGTCACGCTCGAGCGTTTGAAACTGGAACCGCGTACCTCAAAGCAGTGCAGTTCATCGTTCGCAATGGCAGCGATTTTGCCGCTTGGTATCCAGGTCACCAATTCGTAATGGTGTTGATCACAGACTTGGATAGCCGATTGTTCATCGATCCGTAGGACTTCCAAGCCTTTTGAATGGGCGACGGCAACACGAGCTACGGTGTGTCTTGGTGACGCGCAAATATCATTCCCGGCAGCACCAAGCTGATGAATGTGAATGACTTGTTGCCCATCCAAACTGAACAGATGGTTGCCCAGCATGATCAAACACTGTTGATCGACCATGGCGATCATGGCGCGCGTATCGATACTTGAAGCGATGTCACTTGCCGGCCGAAACCACCCTTTTGTGTTGGAGTTTTGCTCCCATTCATGATCTGGGTTCGCCTCTTCGTTTGCTTTTGCAACCAGAAGTGGTTCGCTCAGGTCATAGGACGCGTTGACCGATCCAATGAACGTGAGCACCAATCGATCGTTGTTCTGTCGAACACAAACCATGCTGCCTTCATAAGTCATTGTGCATGCCAATTGCCCGCTGAGTTTGCGAATGACCGTGCCACCAATCAATTCCTGCTCGGTGGGAACGGGCGCAAATGCTGTATTGGGAAACGACCTGGATCCCTGTGTGACTAGAAACGCATCGCGCCGATCGGTTACATCCTGCTGACGGTCGAGACCGACGCGACGCGATTGTTGAAAGTCACTTGGCTGGTGCATGCCCTGGAACACGATTCGCATGTACTGCCCGTTTACACCTAGTCCAACAATCCTGTTTTTGTCGACCGCGTAATCTACAAATGTCAGTGATCGCGAAAGTTGTATCGTGTCCAGTTCGGTCGTCGATGATTGGCTTGTAATTGGTGGCGGATTCGTAGGTTTGGTCAATTCAAAGGACTTGGAATCACGACGCAATTGTTCGTCATGAGCATCCAAATTACTTAGCAACTGCAGCACGCTGGTTCGCTCGATTGGTGCGCGATCACTTAAAGCACGTGATGCAGCTAAACGACAGAAGTCTTCAGCACTGATACGAACCGCGTGATCGGGATACGATTTGCTGGTATCCGACATGATATGAGCGGCATCGACAAAGTGGCGCGGGTCAACGGTATCGGCAATGACCTTCAAAAAATCGAGCGTATCATCGTGATGGCCGTCTTCACCTAACCACATGATTGCCAAGTTTGCTGACTCCAAAACTTGTTTGCCCAGTGGCCATTGTTTTTGCAACAGATCGATCGCATTGCTACGAGCATCCAAGCGGCCCTCAAGGATTTTTGCAGCAGCGATCACACTGTCACGATTCAGTAGCTGTTGGTAGGCACGTAGGAAAAGTTCTCGCGCTTTTTCAGGTTGGTCAGCATCCAGCCAAACAACACCAGCCTTTTCTAGCTCGTTTAGCGAGATGTACAGGTCGACTGCTTCTTGGTGCATATTGGCCAACGCATAACAGCGTGCGGCGTCACTCCGGTCACGCAGTTTTTCCTGGTACAAGGCAGCAGCTTCGGCATAGAATTTTCCTCGCTCCAAAGTACTCGCTGCTAACCGAAAATCAGTCAGTAAGTGTGCGTAGATATAGGCGGCCCGGCGATACCGACCAGCAGCGATCTCGCGGTTGGCTTGTTCGTGATATTTTTGATGAAGCCTGGCTTGTAGATCGTCACCGATATTCCATTGATCAACGGGACCACTGTCGCGCAGTTCTCCCATGGAAAAATCCGTCAAACGCGCAAATAACGTGGCACCAGGAATCGCCATGCCACGACCAGAAAGTGAGTCGCTGCCGATTGGGATCGCGTACTTCAGTGCTTCGTCTGGATTGGATCGCATCATGTCCATCAGTTTTTCAATCTGACGTTCACGTTCGTTTTGCATCATCTTGGACATTGCAAACGCGAGCGGCGCGGCAACCAGCCCCATCGCTTTACCAATCCCGCCACCGATCGCTCCCCAGCCAGTCGCTGCTGGAGGTTTGGGGCGATTGCCCGCTGCGAGCCCGTCAGAATCTTGGGTCTGATCAGGCGATCCCGCCATGTCGTCCATCTTGCCCAGCAACCAAGTTTTCAATTTCGACACTGGGCCTTGGTTTTCGGCACCGGTGCCTTGATCATTGGATTGAAACAGCGTGTCCTTGGGTTTGCCGATTTCTTGACGCATATCGTTCAAGAAGTCAGTTGCTGTCGGCGGATTCAACCTCGAAAGTTCAACCAATCGTGTGGGCGGTATCCAAACTTCGGGAGGTTGTTTCCACGGTAAATCGCTTGCGGGTTCAGCTGGCGGAATAAAGAAGCTGACACGAACGATACGGTCTGCTGGTTCAAAGCCAATCAAGCCGGTAGCTGGCAACCAAACCTTGATGACACCGGCACCACTAAGCGACTTTTTTAACAAACCGTCGTCCAGTTCTGGCTGCAATTCGCAAGTACATGGAATCCAAAGTGTTTCGGAAACCAGTCGAAGCGGAATCGTGCCGGCAGGGCAATCAAATTCTTGATTGGTCTTGGCCAACCACACAATACCGTTGGCCGAGATATCAGACCTTGATTTGGGCAACCAATAGAAATCACCTTCATCGTATCGCGAGTCAGTGATCATTCGTCGCGTTTGGTCCATCAAAAGATGGGCGTCGGCGCACAGCAATACAAAACCCGCGCAGACACGATCGATCTTGAAAGCGTTTTTCGATTGGAGTTGAAGGGTGATATTCATGTCTGCTGCTAAAAAAGCTTGCTACGCCGCTTCGCAAAGTCGAGAAAACTCCGTCAGCCAGTCGCGAATGGTCGGTGAGACAGGAGTGATTTTCCCAATGCCATATTCGCTACCGAACCGCTCGCCCCACGAAGTCCAACCGCAGACGCAATCGATATACATGGCCAAAGTTACCTCGGTGCCATTGTCACCGCGACGTAGGTGCAGAAGGCCTCGGCTATCGATTGTTACACGGTGATTTGCGATTTCGATTGGCCGCAGTTTCCATTTTGCACTTCCCCACGAAGTCTCGGGCCGCAGTGTCTGCGAGAAAAGATGCTCACTTGGCAATCGGCCGCGATCCGGATGGAGCTGCAAATTGTATTGGCTGCAGGCGGGCAGGAAATTCAACGTCCACTTTTTTTGCCCCTTCAGAAAAACGATATCGCCGTTGTCAAATCTGATGCTGGCAATTCGTTTCAACAAGTTGATTGGCTGCGAACGCATGCGCAACGAATGATCATATTTCAAAAGTCCAACGTGCCGACCAGCGGTACAGATTTGCATACTGTTGGTCGCCAATTCGAGACACCGTTGTTTTTTCTCGTAGGCATCAATGACGATCGAATTTCGGTCGGCTGACTGATACAGCAAGGTTGGATTTCTAGCATACAGTTGCTCGCTTCTTTTCCCCAAGCGATGGATCTCAGGTTTGTCGCCGCCCAGTCGAACCATTTGAGACAGATCACGCGTCAAGGCGACAATTTTTTCGTTGCCATCTCGAATTGCAAAAAGAAACGATGGTTGATCGACATTGCGTATTTTAAAGTCGTGCTCGGCAATGTGCCCCGCTTGGTTGCTGTAAAGTTTTAGATACGGTCCGGCCGCAGCAACCGCGGCGCCAATGAAGGGAAGTTCCGATTCAATGCGGTCTAGGATTTTTCCTGATGACGGATCGATCAATTCAATGTGGCGTCCAAACCGAAATATAGAACCTTGATCAAAGGCATAATCGCTATTTCGATCGCGTCCATTTTCAAGCTCAATGACATTGGCGCGTCCATTTTCAACTTGGATCAAATGGTGGTTGAAAGGTTGGCCAACGATTAGAGAAATTGATTTCGCGTTCTTTTCAACGGCCAATACGTTGGAATCGGGAACACGACTCAGAATTTCGATTGCACCCTGATTGTCTTGATCGAACAGCAACAGTCGTTTGTCACACGAAATGGTGTACAGGCCATGTTCGGTGGGCTCGAACCAAGAACCATGATTGATATCGGTGGAGAATCGAAGTTGCGTGCCTGCATCAAAGAACAGCGGCGATGTAGATGAATCGACACGCAGGACGTTTTTCGGCACTTGGCGTTCTGGTTCTTTTGGCGCACCAAGCGAAAACGACTGCAATACTTCATCACCCAGGCGTGTTCGCTTGAGTAACGTCGCGGTGTCATCTCGTTCGATCCGGATCACCAGGAAAGCACCTTGGACTTCATCCAAAGAACGACGAAAGCGCGGATCTGAATCGGTTGCCGCTGTGACGACCACGATCGGATCAGCGAAGGGTTCTTTGGACATATCGCTTTCACTGAACCAGTCAGCAATTGCAGCGCCGGGGTGTTCGTCCGCATGAAGTCGCGAAAGGTGTTCGATGATGCCGTCTCGCGTGACGAAACTCTCGGAGACTCGTTCATCGCCATGCACGGTATAAAGCAATGCATTGGATTCACCTCGCCGTTCTTCGGCAGCCGCAATGGCCATCGCGACCGCGGCGATCTTTAGGCGACGATTTCCCCAAGTGCGAATGCCGGACTCCAAGAACACGGGCCGAACGGGAGGCGATGGACCAGGCGGAACTTCGCGGCGCAAATACAGTGCTTGTCCATTCGCGATCCTGGCCAACATCACCATTGGTTCTTGTGCCAATTCTGTCATCAGCAACCGTTCTGGGTTACCTCGGTTTGTGATGTCCGATACGCCGCCCAGCGGTAATTCTTCAGGATCGCTTGGTCGACGTGGCAACGTCAATACGTTGGTCGCTTGCATCGCAGACTTAGCAACGCCACCCCAAGTTTCATCAGTCGCCAAGTTTCGAATCGCGTCGCCAACTGAAATGCGGTGGGCTGGCGGATCGATTTCAGCGGGCTCAGGCACATCGACGACGTGAGCATCCAGCCAAAGGTTGATAGACTGCTCGGTAATGGGTCTACCAATCGCATATCGAAAAGCATTCAACACTTGCTTGGCGCGAACTGTGCCCATGCTTGGCGCAACAGCATCCAGCCATCCGATGGGACGTTGATGGGGAGCGATCGCCAGACAGCTCAGAACGTTTTCGATTTCGACTAAATCGGTGACTTCATAAAGGACCGCGGGGGCATCCGCCATCACCAACGAGATAATTGCGACTTGGATGTCGATCCGGGACCGAAGCTTTTTTGGAATCCAGTGGATACGGGCCAGCCACATCGCGATTTCATTAACAATCGATTCACTGTCGGGGATTCCCATCGACGAAAGAGCGGTTCCACGAAGCCGTTGCGACAACTTCAAGAGACTCCTTTTGCTGACTTCCCCGTTCCAACTTTCAGTGCACGCATCAAGAATCGCCAACACCAACGTCAATGGCGGCAATCCATTGTGCTGGTGATGAAGTTGCCGGAGTACGTTTTCGACGTGTGTTGTAAAAGTGATTGTTTTGGTGACATCAGGATCAGCGGTCACCCAACCGAACGACTCGGCATCATTCCACACCCAAACATCATCGCGGGGTGGGCAAATGTATTCTGGAACCGAGAACTGAACATTACTCATGACGCTGGCTCCCAGCTGATCCCAATGTCCGCCGCCAATTGCCGAACACTGGCGCGGCGCATTTGAATGAGTAGGTCATTAGCGATTGTCGTCCAATGGTCCTGGGTTTCCCAAATCAACCAGTCGTTATCGGCGACCTGAAAGACTGCTCGAACCTCGACCGGTGGCAGCGCAGGGTAAACCGAAAACCCGGCGGGAATCAGAACACGGTTTGTTTCATAAAAGTACTTGGCTTGAATCGGTGGCATAGGAGAGCCAACAACCAAGGCTTGATTACCGCGACAGGCCCAGCGAAGACGACCGAGACGAACCACACTTGCGGTATTGACCCAGTCCAGCAAGTCTAGCATCGATACGATCACAGCGCTGCATTCATGTTCGACCAGGCAACGCGCGAGTTGCAAACTTTGCGGTTGCGGATCCAGTTGACCAGCAAAGCCAGCGGGTGGCAATTCGACGCGCAGGACGCGATCGAGTTGTTCCCATGATAGGTCCGGCGGCAATCGATTTTTGGCAACGGCCGCGTTCAGAGGCACCAACCACTCGCCGTCGATCAGCCGATACCGGATCCCTGGCAGGCACGCGGCACGCTGGAGAGCATCGTCACTGGGATTGTCAATCAAAAGGAACCATTGATCATCGGCAAAGCGCGCAAGCCGAGCGTTTTGGCCGTTCATGCAAGCGAGTGCATTGCCAATCGCAGCGGATCGAAGATGCAGGACGAACTGCATTAGTCGTCATTCCCCGGTTTGTCCAACTGTTGTCTGACTTGTGCAATCCGTTGGCGCAAGTGATCACGTGCAGAATCTGTTTCGATCCATTCAACACGGGCAGCCAACAGTGATAGTTGGTCGGCAGCTGTGGGATCTTCGTCGTTTGCCAATATCGCATCGATAGCATCAGATAAACGCTCGGGGTCAACTTTGCTGGCAGCATCAGACAGCGGATGTCGCTGCGTATCATCCGCCTTGATGGCATCAGAAAATTCTTCCGTCACGTTGGCGATATGGGTTGATAACATTTCACTTTGAGCTGGCGTTTCCCATATAAATCGCAAGATCCAAAGATCGGAAACGTCGGCGAAACTACGCCCACAAAGTAGCGCACTAGCGGCAACAACGCGCTGAAGTCTGACAGCACGCCGATCGGACAACGGCATGCCGGCTTGTCGCAATCGCTTGATGACTTTCAGATACGCAGGACGGATAGGTGACAAATCAACGCGCGCTGTTTCAGCGACCAATTTGCGGACATCATCGATTTGCATTGAAACAGAAACTTCGGCGGATTGCTCTCGTCGCCACCCAGCATCGAGTACTTCATCAAGACGATCGTCGTCCACGTTATCGCAGACGACACGCAGTAGAAAACGGTCAAAGAGCGCTGCGAGGGCATCGTCTTCAGGCAAACGGTTGCTCGCACCCACGGCTAGCAACATTGGCAGGCGAATGGTTTCACGGCCGCGCCGGAATACACGTTCGTTCAGCGCGAGCAAAAGGCTGTTCAGAATCGCACTATTTGCGTTCAGCAATTCATCTAAGAAAACGAAGTCAGCTTCCGGCAACATGCCTTCGGTATTCGTGACAAGATCGCCTTCTTTTAGTCGGCGTAAATCGAAAGGGCCAAATAGCTCGCTGGGTTCAGTGAATCGAGTCAGCAAGTAGTCAAAGGCTTGCCCGCTTAGCCGGCCCGCCAGCTCGTGAACCAAGGCGCTTTTGCCAGTTCCAGGTGGCCCCAAAAGAAAAGTGTTTTCTCCTGCAATTAGCGCGACACCCAGGACTTCAACGATTTCGTCCTTACCAACCAATCGCTTTTTGATTGGATCCAAGACGCTGTTCCGCAGTCGCCCAGCTAGGCCCGAAATCTCATTGTTGTTTGGCGATGGGTCATTCATGCTGGTTGCCACCGGTCCCTCTGGTTTTGATAGATCATTCTAACTAACTAGCCCCTCATCAACACTAAAGCTCTGGGTTCAGCCGTAGCTGGATTCGCCAGAATTCAGGCCGGTTGGTGAAAACCGAAGTCTGGTGACTCCGGCTACGGCCTGATCAACACTACGGGTGCCATCGATACCGGTCAACACAGCCCCAAAATCTTGTTTGTTGAAACATTACATGTTGCACACGATATTGTACCTTCCAGCAGGCTGAGTCTCGCGCTTGAAAAGGCGGCATGCCCGGATCATTGGTGCCTGTGATTGCCACTTTGGGAATCATCGGTTATCGATTGCCAGTTGGTAGTAGCCAAAGCCTTTTGCAGAATCAATCTCATGCCAGAATTGAAACGCGTTGTCATCGCTGATTTTATTAACGATTCACTGCAGATAGAACGAGAAGTTCTAGGAAGTGTGGCAGTTGTCCAGGCACTCGATGCAATGGATGAAACCGATCTGGTTGGCAAAATCGAATCAGCGGACGCGATCATGCTGTATCACAATTTGTCGATCAGCCGGGCAACGATCCAGAAACTGACGAACTGCAAATTGATTGTGCGATGTGGGGTCGGATTCGACAATGTCGATCATGCATTCGCGGGCTCTTGTGGTATCCCGGTTGCCAACGTCCCCGACTATGGAACTGAGGAGGTTGCTGATTCGGCGATTGGGATGATGTTGTCTCTGACGCGCGGAATCAATCTTTACAATACTCGGCTGCGACGTGAAACGAATCCATGGATGTATAACGTAGCATCGCCGCTGTACCGTCATCGCAACCGAGTATTTGGGATCATTGGATTGGGCCGAATTGGGATCGCAACAGCTCGCCGCGCTCAAGCACTGGGGATGGATGTTCGATTTTACGATCCACTTAAACCAGACGGGTATGACAAGGCCATCGGGATTCGGCGCGTCGAAACGCTGAAAGAATTGATGTCTCAGTCGTTCGTCGTCAGTATCCATTGTCCGTTAAACGACGAAACGCGGCACATCATCAACGCCGAAAGTATTGCTTGGATGCCAAAGGGTAGCTATCTGGTCAACACGGCGCGCGGCGACGTTGTTGACACCGACGCGATACCGTCAGCAATCGCAAACGGGCAACTGGCAGGCGCGGCGATCGATGTGTTGGCAACAGAACCACCAAACGACGACAATCCGTTGCTGGTGGCTTGGCGAGATCCCAGTCATCCAGCTTTCGAGAGACTGATTGTGAATCCGCACGCTGCGTTCTACTGCGAAGAAGGACTTGAAGACATGCGTAGCAAAGGAGCAGAGGCGTGTTTACGCGCGCTGTCGAATCAGCCACTGCGAAACGTTATCAATTAACTGTAGACAACAAAAACGGTTTCATGGAACTTGACCCAAATAAATTAGCGCCGCGAGAGATTTACCATTGGTTGATCGGCTTGATCAATCCAAGACCGATCGCTTGGGTGTCAACAATTTCGGCGGCAGGCGTAGCCAATCTTGCTCCGTACAGTTTCTTCAATGGAGTTGGATCAAACCCACCGCTAGTCATGTTTTGTCCGGCGAATCGTCGTGATGGTTCCGCAAAAGACACACTGGCGAATATACAGTCGACAGGCCAGTTCGTTGTGAACGTCGTCACGGATCAGTTTGCCGAAGCGATGAAGCAGACTGCTGGCGAGTACACTCCTGACGAAGACGAATTCGAGCTAGCCGAAATAGACAAGGCACCCAGTCGTGTCATCCGTCCGCCGCGCGTTGCAAATGTCGATGCGGCAATGGAATGCACCTTGCATCAGGCAATGCAATTGGGCGTTGGGCCGGGCGGCGCAAATCTTGTGATCGGGCGGATTGTCAACTTTTTTATCGCCGATCATTTGGTCACTGATGACGGAAAACTGGCTGCCGAGCGACTGAAAACGATTGGCCGCATGGGCGGAGCGGGATACGTTCACACAGACCAGCGATTTGAGCTTTGATTTTGACGCTATCTCCCATGTGGCTACTGCTCGGGTTACGATGTTGTTGATTGAACGAGAGATATTCCCCACGTCGCCATCATGCCGGAGAACTTCATGCGTCTTTTTGCAACCGTGTTACTTGGAATTGTTATCCTCAGTGCCAGTCAATGTGCTGCTGCTGATAACCTACCGCCAGCCGGTAAACGCGACGGAGTCAAGCCTCGGAATGTTGTCTTTATTCTGACGGATGATCATCGGTACGACGCGATGGGATTCATGAAGCATCCGTTTCTTGAAACGCCGCACATGGATTCGTTGGCCACCAATGGCGTGCACATCAAGAATGCTTTTGTCACGACTTCACTGTGTTCGCCGAGTCGCGCATCGATTCTTACGGGTTTGTATACCCACAAGCACCGTGTGATCGACAACAACCGTTTGGTTCCAGAAGGTACGATCTTCTTTCCCCAGTACTTGAAACAGGCGGGTTACTCTACGGCATTCGTTGGAAAGTGGCACATGGGTGGCCACCACGATGACCCGCGACCAGGATTTGATCATTGGATTAGCTTTCGCGGACAAGGAAACTATTTGCCGCCAGGCCCTAAATACACGCTGAACGTTAACGGCAAACGAGTCAAGCAAAAGGGTTACATCACCGACGAACTGACCGACTATGCGGTTGATTGGTTGGAGACTCAAAAGACCAGTGATGAGCCTTTTTTCTTGTACCTTTCACACAAAGCTGTTCACTCGAACTTTACACCGGCCGAAAGACACGCGGGAAAATACGCGGATGCCGATCTTAGTTTCTTGCCTCGCGGTGAAGACATCTCGGCGGCGAACGATGCACCGCGCTGGGTGCGCGATCAAAAGAACAGTTGGCATGGTATCGATTTTAGTTATCACAGCGACAAAGGGCTGGACTACTTGTATCGGCGATACTGCGAGAGTGTGTTGGCGGTAGACGACAGTGTGGGCCGAGTGCTTGGCAAGTTGAAAGAAATGGGCATCCACGATGATACGCTTGTGATCTACATGGGTGACAACGGATTCATGTGGGGTGAGCATGGGTTGATCGACAAACGTGTTTCTTATGAAGCCAGTATCCGTGTGCCAATGATGATGCAGTGTCCTAATCTGTTCAAAGGCGGCAAACCGCTGGAACAAGTGATCGGAAATATTGATATTGGTCCGACGATCATGCACGCCGCTGGTTTGCAGACGCCGGAATACATGGATGGCGAAAGTTTCTTGGAGTTGCCGAATAAGCCAAACACATCGTGGCGAGACTATTTCTTGTACGTGTATTACTGGGAAAAGAATTTTCCGCAGTCGCCAACTCAGTTTGCACTACGAGGCGATCGGTTCAAGTACATCACGTACTACGGGTTGTGGGACGTTGACGAGCTTTACGATTTGACAACTGATCCGGACGAGACAAAGAACCTGATCAATGATCCTGAATACAAGACGGTTGTCAAAGACATGGAGAATCGTTTGTATGAAATGTTGGGCGACGCTGGCGGTATGGATATTCCAATGAACCAGCCCAACGGCCGCTCGCAAAACAAGCGATGGAACGACCAAGGAGGCACAAAGGCCGCTGACTTTCCAAAGTCAATCGTTGTGGAAGAACCGGTCAACAAACAGGCGAAGTAACGCAGTGTTCGCTGCGTTAAAAAAGGTAATTTGCTGAAAGAAAATTCGGATAGGATTTTGTAGTTTGGTAACGGGTTCACACCTGATTCACATGTTTGAGTTTGAGGCGGCTGCTAGAGAGTTTTGCGGTGACAATTATCTGGACTACTCTGAGTCGTTTCCAGGTGGACAACTGGGAGAATTCTGCCAATTGAACTTGTACATGTTCGAGGGCGATTTGCAGATCGTTAAGGAGACAAAGGATCTGGTTGATCAAATGCCGAATCTTAAAGAAGTAGAACTCCACTCCAACGCGAAATTGGACATCGATTACATCAGTAAAAATGTCTTTCCGGGTAAAACAATAAGCTATAGCAAGGACACTGATGCGGCATGAAACTAAGTCCGAAGGACTTCAACAACAAAGCCCCGGGTCGCGCAG
>CAYNNP010000137.1:0-17572 GCA_964398215.1 uncultured Pirellulaceae bacterium
TCAGTACCCCCGGTAGGGCTCGAACCTACGACAAACGGATTAAGAGTCCGTTGCTCTACCAACTGAGCTACAAGGGCGTTTTCTCTTGATCAGAGACACAATTAGATTAGCAGGTTCGCGATGGGACGCAAGGATGTTATTCGCTTTCGTTTTTTTGGGCGATTTCCTTCAGCCGTAGGGCTTCCGCAAGTTCCTGGACTTGCGCCACCGTTAACTCTTCTGTGCGGGCGGTTTCGCCGTGTCCTAGAGCTTGTAGGACCTGGTCGACGTCCGATTTTTCTAGCTTTCCTTTCATCGCGCTGATCGCGACGCTGCGCAAAAATTTTCGCCGGTGAAAAAACAATGCCCGAGTTAGCTGATGAAAGTGCTTGAGGTCGATGAACTTTTCACGCCACTCGGGGACCGCGTCCAAGCGTATGATCGCGGAATTGACTTTTGGTCGCGGCCAAAACACTTTTGGCGGCAGCACGCGCACGATGGACGCTTCACACAGCGATTGGATCCACACACTGAGCGCACCATAGTCCTTGGTGCGCGGCCCGGCGACCATTCTATCGCCGAGTTCTTTTTGGATTGTCACGACCATCGCATCGGGTGCCGGTGTTTCCAGCAGCAAATTGCTGATGATTGGTGTCGCGACGTTGTAGGGCAAATTCGCCACTAAGAGGAATCGTGCCTCGTCGCCAATCCTAGAAAGCGCGTCACGGATGTTGTCCATGATTTCGGGGCGGAGTGCATTTTTGTTTCGCAACGCGTCGCCGTGGATGAGACGGACATTCGTGCGGCCTTCAAGTTCTTCGCTCGCTAGTCGGTGAAGATTTTGGTCGATTTCAACCGACAACACGGCGCCAGCAGCATCTGAAAGCCGCTTGGTCAATGAGCCAACGCCGGTTCCAATTTCGAGTACGACATCTGTTTTGCGAAGCTCTGCGCTGCGAGCAATCAGATCGATGAGGTTCAGGTCGATCAGAAAATTCTGCCCAAAACGGGAGACCGGGCGAAGGCCTGCTGCTGCCAAGCGTTTGGACAGGTAACTGGCGGTTTGACGTGGTTCACTCACGATTCGTCTGACCCCTGGGGCAGCATTTGCAATGATCGTTGGACGTACTTTGCAAGTACATCGGTTTCTAAATTCACTTGGTCGCCGATTTGTAATTGCCCCATCGTGGTTTCGCTTAACGTGTGCGGAATCAAGGCAACGGAGAACGAATCAGCTTCGGCTTCAACGACGGTGAGGCTAACGCCATCGATCGCGATACTGCCTTTGCCGACAATCTGCGCCGCAAGCCTTGATGGTACTCGGAAGTGCAGATGAGCCCAGGGTGGATCTTCGCGCCGCTGTATCAATTCACCAAGATCGTCAATGTGTCCTGTGACGTAATGTCCGCCCATCCGATCACCGACTTTCAGAGAACGTTCGAGATTCACACAATCGCCCTGAGCAAGCTGGCCCAAGTTGGTTCGTGACAGGGTTTCTTCACCAGCTTCAAAGTCCAATTCTTCGCCATTGATTTGCACAACCGTCAAGCAACAGCCGTTCAGAGCGATGCTGTCGCCCATGGCGGCGTCCTGGGAAACCTTGCCGCATGCAATCTTAAATCGCTTGCCAGGAGGTTGGTCTTCGATGGCAACAATACGGCCAAGGGTCTCGACTAAGCCTGTAAACATAAATCAATTGGTGAAAGTGTCGTTAGATAAGGGCAGTGGTTCGGACGAAAAACGCTAGTTCTGGGTAAGAACCGTTCTGTATCAGATCGGGGGTGGTAGCAGGATTGCTGATTGAGCAAAATGCCGCGTTCAACATCTATCAGCGTAAATCCCAAACCCATCCCTGACGAGGACCCAATGTCTCTGATCGAACAAATCCACGCGCGACAAATCTTGGACAGCCGCGGCAATCCGACCGTTGAGTGCGAAGTTGAGCTCAGTGATGGAGCCTTTGGGCGAGCTGCGGTCCCAAGTGGAGCTAGCACGGGTGCCCATGAAGCGTGGGAACTGCGTGATGGTGACAAGTCTGTGTATATGGGCAAGGGCGTGACCACAGCGGTCAACAACGTGAACGAGAAAATCGCCGAAGAACTCAATGGCATGGACGCTCTGGACCAAGCTGCCATTGACGGTGCCTTGCTCGCGTTGGACGGGACTCCTAACAAGAAAAACTTGGGTGCGAATGCGATCCTTGGTGTTTCTTTGGCGACTGCCCACGCAGCGGCTCAGTCAACCGGACAGCCTCTGTATCGCTATCTGGGCGGTGCAAGCGCACGTTTGCTGCCAGCACCGATGATGAACATTATCAATGGCGGCGAGCACGCGGACAACAGTGTTGATATTCAAGAATTCATGGTCATGCCACTTGGGTTCGAGCGTTTTAGCGACGCGTTGCGAGCCGGCACAGAAGTCTTTCACAACTTGAAGAAAGTTCTCAGTAGCAAAGGCTACAACACAGCGGTTGGAGACGAAGGTGGTTTTGCTCCCGATTTGAAGAGCAACCAAGAAGCTTTGGATGTGATTTTGCAAGCGATTGAGAACGCTGGCTACAAGGCTGGCGAGCAAATTTGGATCGCGCTCGATTCGGCTTCGACTGAATTCTACGATTCGTCGACCGGCAAATACAAAATCGACGGCAAGGATCTTTCGGGCAGCGAAATGGTCGACTTCTTGGCAGACTGGTGTGACAAATATCCGATCTGCAGTATCGAAGACGGATGTGCGGAGGACGACTGGGATACTTGGAAATTGCTAACTGACAAAGTTGGTGACAAAGTACAGTTGGTAGGCGATGATTTGTTTGTGACGAATGTGGAACGACTCCAGCGTGGAATCGACGAAGGAATTGCCAACAGCATTTTGATCAAGGTCAACCAGATTGGTACGTTGACTGAAACGATCGATTCGATCCAGTTGGCTGGTCGCCACGGCTTCACAGCAGTTGCAAGCCACCGCAGTGGCGAAACCGAAGACGCCACGATCGCTGATTTAGCAGTGGCAATGTCGACTGGTCAGATCAAAACTGGATCGGCTAGCCGAAGTGATCGAATGGCAAAGTACAACCAGTTGCTTCGCATCGAAGAATTGCTGGGCAACACAGGTCAGTACGCTGGCCCAATGTTCGCCAAGAAGTAGGCGAAATCTAGAAGTTTACATTTGATTTGATAAATCCACTCTTGCACTGGCAAGAGTGGATTTTTTTTGTGCTGCTGGGCGACCGCTAACTGGCTTTAGAAATCGATGGCTTCATTGCCGTTGTAAGTCATAAGCGCCTTGAGTTTTTTGGCGCCAATGTTCTTGGGGAACTCTCGAACCGCACCGTCATACATTCCGGCAGAGAACGATGCGCCGTCGGGTAGGCCATCAACGTACTTGATAATTTCATCGATGGTCATTCCAGCTGGCTTATCCATCCATGGTGTGTCTGTCTGAATCATGACAATTGCAATCGTATTGGATGTTCCATCGATCATGTCTCGAAAACCAGTTGGCATATTCTCATGCAAAACCCAGACAATATCCGACGTTTTTCCATTCGGCCCGAAAATGCTGGGCATCTTGTCGACAAATTTGTTGTTGGGTGCTTCCTTGGGGCCTTTGTCGAAATCCATAGCTTCATGCATTGCCATTTCCTCCATGAATGGCAGCAGTCGTATCCGCCAGTTGAATTTGTCAACTTCGCCAGCTCGGTTAACGAATGGAAAACTCTGGTAGACCGACACATAGTTGTGAAACCCTAGCAAGACTTGACGCATACGGTTCCTTGCTTCCGTTCTTTTCGCTGCATTGCGCACAGTTACGATCGAACTTACAAAGGCATCATCAAAACCATTGGGACGTGGGATACTCATTGTCAGTGAATTACCGTCGCGCTTCACTGCCAGTGAGTTCATGATTTCCGTGATGACCTGCTTCATCTCGGGCGATGCCTGGGCAGCGGCCTGCTGTGAGCTGGCTTTGGCTATCGCAAGCAGACCATTGAGGGCGGTTTCCAAAGTTTGTGTGTCTTCGTCGCTTTTTCCTGTCAACTCTAGCGAAAGAATGGGGTCAGCTTCGACGTTGACCGCCAACCCGACGCTGCCAATCGTTTGCAGCGGAATAAGGCCTGCGATAGGCTGCAGTTCGTTCCCTGCCATATCCATTGCCTGCTTGATGACGTCTTCAGCTGTCTTTGCGTCGACTGCGAATCGAATCGGATAATTAGGCAGCTTGCTCCAAGTTTCGGTGAGTGTGGGCGTACGGAAATTTCGAGTCTCTTGAGCGGCATAAAGATCGGTTGCGAGCTCCAACGTTTTCGCATCAATCTTGCAAACTGAAATATTTGTAGGCCCATCGTTTCGAGGATACAGAAAAGTCATTCCGTTCTTCTCGACGGGGTTGCTGACTTTTTCCATCTCGGAGTAGGTGGTTTTGATCATTTCGGGATCTACCGCCAGCATTCGTACGAATAACTCCATTGGGATTTCACCCTTTTGTTCAGCGGAGATGACGTCCATCATACTTTTCGGATAGCCAACCGAGCCGATGACACGATCAAGCTTTGTAGGATCCAATCCGCCCAATTCTTGCGGCTGGTTCCTGAACATGTTCTTCAGGATTTCGTCACCAAAGGCTTTCTGAAAAAGTACTCCACTGCGGAGCTTCGCTATCTGTACATCAAAGGCGATGACCGACTGTTTTTCGGCTGGCACCTGAGCGCGAGCTGTGGAGAGCACGGCAAACACGGCAGCGAATGCCATTGAGCGGGAAAGGACCAGAGATTTCATGTTGTGTGCCACTTCTTGAGTTTTAGTAGATCTAATCTTTAGCCTGAGTCCCATTGTGTTAAGCAAATCACCTCGCGGCAAATGGACAATGGAACCAGTAGGTATAGTGAAGACGATTTGGTCTTTGCTGTGGATGATAAAATTTAGAAAACTGAGAAGATTTTCCCAGATATGGCCAAGCAGAGAGCGGCCGAATAGGCGGTACCAAGAAGCCGCAAGCGGCGGCTGCGATCAGTTGGCCTGCTATGCAGCTGGGCGTTGCTGCATCGCCGCAGAGGGCGATACGTTCAGATTGTGGATCCGCAATTCTTGTTGTGGGAATGCGATTTCGATGCCTTCGTTGGCAAAGGCTTGATCAATCATCGTGTTTAGCTCGTTGTTGACTTCTGGTTGAGCCTCTCGATGAGGAATGAAGACGCGAAGTTCAAAGTCCAACGTGCTTTCGCCGAATTGCTTGAAAATGACGGCTGGCGGTGGCGAATCCAATACGTTTGGACAGCGACGGGCGATTCCCAGCAGCGTGCTGCGGACAAGTTGCGTGTCGCTGCCATAGGCGACTCCGACCGAAATGATCGTTCGACAGATAGAATCGCTCAGTGTCCAGTTGATCACGTTGTCGGTAATGAATGTCCTGTTGGGGACGATCAACTCACGACGGTCAAAGTCAGTGATGGTCGTGGCTCGCATCTTCATCCTAGAAACAGTCCCTGTGACGTTGCCAACGGTAACGATGTCGCCCGCTCGGATTGGCCGTTCAAACAGAATGATGACGCCACTGACTAAGTTTGCAAAGATTTCTTGCAGTCCAAAACCGAGGCCAACGGTCATCGCAGCGGCCAGCCACTGAACCTTGGCCCATGAAAGTTGCAGTATCGAAAACGCGATCACCAAGCCAGCAAGGGTCGCAATGTAGTTGACGATGATTGCAATCGCGTGTCGACCACCACGGTCGATTGACAGGCGCGTCAAAACGGTAAATTCCAGCAAACTGGAGAGACGACGCACAACAACCAGAGCGGTCACGACTACTAGCGCTGCGCAGATACCATCCATCAATGTCGTAGGCCGATTGACCTCGATGTGTTGAACAATTTCTTTGCCAGTTCCATCCGCGACGACCTCGGATACTTCCATAAAATTGTCCCAGAGCACGACGCGGTCCAGGACCCTAAGTGCTGGCAGCACTTGTGACCAAATGAACCAACCGCCGACCAGCAAAAGCATGATGGTCGCAAACCGCAATAGGTCGCGAATATCAGAGTTAACGGCTTGTTCCCATTTGATTTCATCTTCCGCGTCGACTGAAGAGGCTGCTGGATCGTCTTCTCGCGCAACCAGCATTCTTTCGCGTTCGCGAACACGGCGGTTGTAGCTTTGCAAACGCAAACTCCGCAGAACCAGAGCGTGCAAAACGATCAGGCCCAAGATTGCGACAAAGCTTTCGGCAAGTCTCCCGCTCAGCACGGTAGCCGAATAGTGGTAGCCATAGATCGACACAGCAGCCAACATCAGCGGCGCCAAAATACTTGCGATCCAAATCGGTTTCTGAGTACGAGCGATCAAAGATCCTGGGCGTATCCTCATGTTGGCTTGCATGATCGCACCGCTTGGGCGCAACAACAGAAAGCATTGAACGCTGACAAACCCCAGCATGCTGATCAAAGTCAAACGGTGCAGATTCAAATGCCCATTGAGCGGTGCATAGCCAGAAACAAACAGCAGAGCGATCAGCGGGGCTCCGATCAGTACCGTTAGTTCTTGGGTTCGCCGGACGCTGACCAAGAC
Source organism: uncultured Pirellulaceae bacterium (assembly GCA_964398215.1). GTDB lineage: Bacteria > Planctomycetota > Planctomycetia > Pirellulales > Pirellulaceae > CAYNNP01. The sequence continues at coordinate 6,540 of CAYNNP010000137.1, forward strand.
ACTTTTTGGCCAGTCGAATAGTCGTTGGCCAACGCGATCTTCGGCGCACAATTCGCGGATGAAGTGGCAGCCCCAGACGAGCGCTGCGACCGCAAAGAATGCTTTGCCCAAACCAGTGACGTAGTCGTTGACGTTCGCGGTGCTGAGTTTGTAACCAATTGCCAGCAGAACCGTCGGCCATCCGGCTGATAGTAGTGCGGAAATCGCAAGACCTTGAAGTGAACGTCCAAGGGGCACGAGTTTCCGAGGATCGGGTGGTCGGCAGATCGCTTCAAGTCGTTGAATGAAACGTTGACGAAACGAGAACGCAATCCCCAGCAACACTACTGCCATTAGCAAGGAACTGGGGTGCCGAATGGTTTCGCCAATCACTGACTCAGCCGCTTGTTTCCAAATGGCGATATCGAATAGTCCAGTGGCAGCGGAGGCGGCACGCTTAAAATCTGTCAGTGAAAGAATGTCGTCACTACAGACCCACAGCACGTGTTCGCCCAGGTACTCACGGAACGAATTGGTTTTCGATATGACGCTTTGGTTCGCGAATTCTAGTTCGGCAAGTTGCGTCAACAGTGTGTCTTGGTCAGCGATCAGGCGATTCAATAATCGGCGTCTTGATTTCGCGAGTTGCGACAACACTGCGACGGCTTGGCTGCGATCGAATTTTTGTAATTGCTCTGATTCGTCGATGGTCTTTTCGGCAAAACTCTTTGGGTCAGCGACTTGTCGGCGTTCATCCTTCAAATCCATCCGAAGTAAATGCGTTTTGGGCGTTATCATCGACAGCCAAGTTGATCGCACTTCACACTTACGTAGCCTTGGAAGTTCGTCAAGTTGTTGACGCAACATGATGCCAGTGCTTGTTGCATTGGGAGCATGCAGCACCTTGCTCTCGATTGACTTTCGATTCTCACTCAACTTGCTAAGCAGTTTCCGCAGCCCTTCAAGCTCCTTGGATGTCCGCTCGATGTTCGCTGTAGCAGCGACGCGCAGTTGGGCAACGTCTGCGTTTCGACGAGCGATGTCTTGGACCGCCGCGTGAGACTTTTCCGCGATGAAGCTAGCCTCTTCGGCTTGATTCTGGACCTCGTTGCGCCGGAATGTTTTTACGAGTCTTCGGACTTCGTCCAACTGCTCGCGTTCAGCGTTCAAATCGCGAATCAGCAGATCATGTTCGAGTGGAAAATGTTCTTTGAACGAATCGATATGCGCACGTTGAATTCGCGCATGCTCTGCTTGGGACCGCAAACGCTGGATGGTCGCCTTATGTGCCGATGCATCGATCCGATCGGTGAGTGCGGAGCTGTTGTGAGCAAGCTCAAGTTGCCCCTGCTGTTTCAATGTGGTTTCAATCTTTGACAGTTCGTTGGCAATCGCGCTGACACGGTCCGCGCGCCCTGCGATCCGCTCGTCCATTTGTTCCAGAGCTTTCTGCTTTTCAGCAACGCGTTGCTCTAGCTGTAGAATTCGTGCTTCCAGCTCTCTTAGCTGCTTGCCAGCGGCCTGCCATTGATCGGTGATTGCATTGGACGGTAAAGCTAATGCGTTTCGAAGCTGTATGAGTTGACTGGGAGCTTGCGCGATTTGTTGCTTCAGATCTTCAGTAAGACGCTTGTAGTTGTCAGCAGCTTTTAACGATGACAATGCTGAAGTGAGTTTATGCTGCAGATCGGTTAGCTTGGATTCATCCCAGCCTTCTTGATGCTCCAGTTCTGTTACTAGCGACCGAATTTCTGGTTCAGTGATATCGATCGCGTCTACATTCGAATCAGCCGTTTGCGTGTACCAAGCTTGTTGGACGCCGTAACGATTGGGCACCTGTGCTTGAACGGCATTTGTCACCATCAAAGCAGCCAGACACGTCGCCAAGCGAATGGCGATATTCAATGGATAGCTAGAACAAAGCGTTGGCATATTGGGAGACCGACCGAACCGGAGACGACAAAAGACATGTTCCAACGTTCTTTATTAGCAGTGCTTCCGAATAGGGGTCAACGTCGAGGTTCAGCGCCCTATGCCTGCAAAGGAATCGGGGCATGCAATTGCTGCGTATTCTGACAGCGGCCAAATTCGTGCTTAAACCTCGTAAAACGCGTCGCACAGTCCGCGCGCCTTTTTTTGAGAACTTTTCTGCCTAAACACGTAGGCCAGCGACTTAGTATGTTCGCTGGGACAATTCGCGGATTGGAGAAAAATTTCGTCGCCAAACGGCAATCGGAGCAACCATGAACATTAACAAACAGGAAGTCTTGCAATGGATTGCTAGTCGTTCGGCAACCTTTCTGTTTTCGCTTTCGGTTGCATTCTTGGCAGCAACTGCGTGTTTAGTTGTCCTGTGGGTTGACGTGCCAAATCTGCAAGAACGGGCCATCGAAGCCGTTGGTGATGAGACCGAGCTGCGCAAGTTTGCCGCGACACGTTTCCCTTCGATTTTCGAGAATTTTGTCGTTTGGACGATCCTTTTGGTTTGGCCGATCGTGATTATCGAAGCGATCTTTCATTGGTGTACACGTCCTTGGTGCAAACAGACAATCAAGCACCATGTCTTCAGCCTTTGCATTTGTTTTTGTCCACCGCTGCGGATGTGTGCTCGTAGTCACGAAATGGGTGGTCGACTTTGGCTACCTGGAATGGGTTGGCGTAAAGGAGACCGCCGATTGCGAAGGCGTTTGGAACGCCGATTCAGCATTCCCATGATCGTGATCGCATTGATGATCATGCCGATCTTGGTCATCGAGTTCTTCATGAAGACTCAAGTCGCCAATTACCCATGGCTACGATTCTTTTTGCATGTTGGGACAGGTGTGATCTGGTTTGCTTTCGCATTCGAGTTTGTGCTGATGGTCAGCGTCGCGCAAAGTAAATTGGCCTACTGCAAAAAGCATTGGTTGGACATTGCCATCATTTTGCTACCGTTCGTGTCCTTCCTGCGATCGCTTCGCGTGCTAAGGGCGACTTCGCTTGCCAACCTGTTGCGTTTTCCGCAGCTGACCAAAATCGCGCGCATGTATCGCTTGCGTGGTACAGCAATCAAGGTCCTTCAGTCATTGATTCTGCTGAAGGTGTTTCACGGTCTCGTGCGGACAGACCCGACTCGAAAGATCGATAAGTTAAGTCTACGCCTGGGTGAAATTGAACGCGAAGCAAAGTTGATCCGTCGGCAAATCGTACAGTTGGAACGACAGAAAGCTGAGTTGGATGCGGACACCGACACCGACAACTCAGAATCTGAAGTCAGAGTTGATAGCAACCTTGATGTGGCGGAAGTTTGTCCGAAGCCGAAACTGCCAGCCCCAGTGAAAACCGTGTCAGCCGATCACAGTTTGTAGCACTGGCTTTATCTGGCTTTCGCAGGAAATTCCGCCCGAACGCGGTGCTACGAACACAAAACTCGCTGGTGAATGCAAGCAAGCCCTGTGCCCCTGTCATCGCCTGCTTCTTGCGTTGTATTGAGCCTACGGTTTCGTCTACTATCGGCCGATAAATAGGGATGATCGGGACATACCAAGGAAGGTTTTCACCGTGTCAGCACAACCACAATCGCATGGCGATGGAGCAATACGTTCCAGCCCGCGTGCGCCGACAACTCCGCTTGAACGGCTTCGAATGCTGCGCAGTATGGTGGAAGCCGAAGGACGTGCGATCTTGGAGTGTGCGCAATCGCTTTCACCGGCCGCAGTTCAAGCGGCGGAGATGACTGCGGAATGTTGCGGGTCGATCATCGTTACCGGAATTGGCAAAGCAGGTTTGGTTGGTCAAAAGTTAGTTGCAACACTTGGCAGCACAGGCTCCCCAGCGCACTTTCTACATCCAGCAGAAGCCATCCATGGTGACTTGGGGCGAATTCGCCCAGACGATTTGGTGTGGGCGATCTCGAATTCAGGTCGAAGCGAAGAACTGACCCGCATCGCTTCTCATCTGCGGCAACATTCTGCGGGGTTGATCGCGATCACAGCGGGCGAAGACAATCCACTTGCAAACAAAGCTGATTGCGTCGTTGCGGTTGGTCACCACACCGAAGCATGTCCAAACGGTTTGGCGCCCAGCAGTAGCACAGCGGTGATGATGGCGACCGGCGATGCGATCGCGTTGCTGGCTAGCCAAATCAAACAATTCACGCCTGGCGATTTTGCTCGTTTTCATCCTGGTGGAGCATTGGGCAAGAAGCTTGCGAGCGTCGATCAACTGATGAGACCACTTTCGGCATGCCGTGTTGCGAACGACCGAACCGTGATCCGTAAGGCGATTGCGTCCACGTCCGACTTGGGGCGTCGTAGCGGAGCAGTTTTGTTGACCGATGATCGTGGCAAGCTTTCAGGGATTTTTACCGACAGTGACCTTGCGCGGCTCCTGGAAGGCCGAAACGACGCTGCACTAGATGAACCGATCGCGACTCAGATGACCAGCAGGCCAGCGACTGCAAAGTCGGGCAGTACTTTGGGTGAAGCCATCGCGGCTATGTCAAGCAAGCGTATCAGCGAACTGCCGGTCATTGACAACCTAGGCCATCCGATCGGAATGCTGGACATCACTGACTTGGTCGCGTTGGGGACGCCGGCCCCGAGCCCTGTGTCGATTCCATTCACAAAATAAACACTGCACACTCATAGTATGCCAACCATCCTTCGTAGCGATCAAGAAATAGTTGCCAACATCACCTGCATCATCTCCGATGTAGACGGGGTGCTGACTGATGGCAGCATCATTTACGACGGCAACGGAACAGAAACCAAGCACTTTCATGTACACGACGGGGTCGCGATCAAAGCATGGATGCGAAGTGGATTCACGTTTGCGATTCTGACTGCTAGAAACAGCAGTATCGTCGAAAGTCGCGCAAAAGAACTTGGGATCCAGCACATCAAACAAGGCTTTCACGATAAGTGGCCTGCGGCTCAAGAGATTCTAGCGAAAGCTGGTTGTTCACCGGAAAACGCATGCTATATCGGAGATGACTTGCCGGACATCGCGGTCATGAAACGCGTTGGTTTGTCAGCCACGCCTGCGGATGCCAGCACGGATGCGAGAGAAGTCGCAAATTGGGTTCTGCGACAGCAAGGTGGACGTGGAGCCGTTCGCGAATTGGTCGAACGAGTGTTGCGAGCCAAAGGCAGATGGGAGGAGCATTTGCCCAAGTAGCCGATTGGCTGTTTGGCGTTGGCATCATGCACAAAGTCGTTCACTACGCATCGTCGCTCGTTTTCTTGATCGCGGTATGTTTTGTTTACCATGTGGTATCAAAGCAATGGCTGACGCGCCCGAAAATTACCCAGGTCCGTGTGGACTCCAAGAAATCAGGTGCCAACAAAGAATCCATTTCGGATCTCTTTCCTGCTGGGTCTTGGCAGTTGGGCGAATGCAAGCAGTTGCAAACCGATGGCGGAGTCCTGCTGTTCCAAAACTGGGATCAAATCTCTGACGATGAATGGAAGCTTTGGCCGGTGACGTTGGTCATTGGTCGAGGAATGTCGGGCGAGTTGGACCCAGAGCCCGTGATCATGGAAGCCGCCATGGGAGCGGAACTCAAATTCACCGAGAGTCTAGAGATCTTTAGCGGTGACGCGCCGCCCATCGAACGAGGTCGCCTGATTGATAAGGTGCACATTCGCCGCCAGGGTGTTGACAAAAACGAGTCGTTCTCGCTGCACACATCCAATGTTGGAATCAACAACAAAAAGATTTGGACGACAGAAACGATTGAGATGAACGTCGGCAGGGCCAAGATGGTTGGCCGTGACTTGACGCTCTTTTTGGCGGCGGCGGCTAGTCCCGAGAACGCTAGTAGCGATATCAATAGTGTCTTGGATCGCATGGAACTGATTTACCTGGACGAATTCACATTGCCGCTTGAAAACGGTCCACTCTGGGAACCGTCCAAATCGGCGCGCAATCAGCCAACGCGTCTTCCGGCAACGCACGGAGCGTCGCCGATGCCTGCGATGATCCATATCAAGTGTGCTGGACGAGTGGACTACGATTTCCAAATCGACCAACTCTCGATGCGCGATTCCATTTCGCTAATCCATTATGTGCCTGGAGGGTTGCAGGATCGATTTAACTGCCAAACCTTGGACTTGATGTTGCGTGATCCCTACGACGATTCATTCAAGCGAGAAACGCCGCTGGATTGGATCGATCGTATCACGGCTCAAGGTACTCCCGCATCTGCGGACCTACCCAGTTTCGACATCAACATGAAAGCCGAACGGATCGAGTTCGATACCACGCGTGGAATTGTCACAGCGGGCGGGCGCGGAGGCGTGGAAGTTGGCAGTGAAAATCTGACCGCGCGACTTTCGCAATTCATCTATCAATACGACCCCAAACAACCAAAGTCAATTGGGGCAATCGACGCCTCCGGCGCTGGAATCGTCACGATAACCGACCCAGAGCTATCGCTTCGAGAAGTTCGGTGGCGCGACGGATTCAAGCTGCGTCCGAGCAACATCGCTGTGATCGATCCGCTGAATGTTCCGCTTGAGTTTTGGGTCGATGGCGGCATCGAAGCATCGTTCAAGGATGGAGGAAAGTTTTCAGCCGGAGCGATCGAAGGTGTTTTAAAACCAGATCCTCGTGATGTAGCATCTGTCACAAATGGGCCAAACAAAAAACGTGGCCTTAAGATTCCCAAGATGATGCCCGAGCGAATTCAAGCCTCTCGTAACGTGAGGGTCGCGGTCACTTCACTTGCAGCTGAAACTGAACTATTGCGGTTGTTCTTTGTGCAGCCAGCCGATCCCGCTTCGATATCGATTGGCAATGCAGCTTCAGGCGGAAGCTCTCTGGGGCTCCAGCAAATCGTTTCGCAACCAAAACATCAGGACGGTCTCGTCAACCCAGTCGCCAAGCAGCGTCCAGTCATTCGTGGTGATATGGTTTCGGCACAGCTAGTGCTTCATCCCGACGGACCGGTGGCGAATGATCTAAGCGTGACAGGGAACGTGCGCGTCGAGCATGTTGTCAATGTTGGAAATAACGCGTTGCCTGCGAAGCTGACGGGCGAACAACTCAAACTTAGCAATCAAGCTGGAAAAGAATTGGTGCAACTTGGCAGCGGTCCTAGTGCTCCCGCAAGGTTGGACATTGGCGATGGTTTTTTCGTTGGTCCGATGATATTGATTTGGCCAAGCGAGAACTTTGTGCAAATTCGCGGAGCCGGTGAATTCCAAATGCCCCGCGAAATCATGCCCTCCGCAATGATGTCTGATGACCGCATCGTATGGAGCAAACCGCCGCATTGCCAATGGAACGGTGAAATGCGTTTCGATGGCCGCGAAGCTCATTTGACCGACGGGGTGCAGATCGACGCCGAGTTCGTCGAAAATGCTGAGCCTTGGCGTGTTCGCATGTCGGGTGCGCAGCTGCAATTCGTTTTGACTGAGCCGGTCAAAGTTGGCGAGATGCAAACAATCAAACGGGCAGGGATTCGCCAGATCACGATGCACCAATCGGCAAAGCATCCGGTGTTGTTGACTGCCGAACGTGCGGCAACTGACGGCGTGATGGAAGCCCGGCATATGATGCATGCACCTCAATTGACGTTGTTGCCAACCGAAGGCAAGCTTATGGGTCTCGGTCCCGGTTGGTATCGATCTTGGTTCCTGGCACCCAAAGAGGGGCCGCTTGCTGCTGCAAACAAAAACCAGACCGCTAACGATCGTAAACTCACGGGAGTCCATCTATCCTATCACGAAGCGTTGGATGGTGATTTTCAAAACAAGACGCTTTCGTTCATCCGAGGCGTGCGTGTCGGCGTGAAAGCTCTGGACGATTGGCAAGCTGCCTTTGACGCGGCGGAACTTCAAGATCTAGCAGTTGGCGAATCGACGATTGATTGTGATCGTTTGTCGATCGGAATCGCGCCAGGATTTGATCCAAAGTTGAAAGTCCCAGGACTGAAAACGCCTTGGGAAGTAACAGCCGAAGACAGCATTATGTTCCGTACGCGGACTGAGAAAAATGGGTTGATGGAAGTGTCTGGTGCGCGCGCGGCCTATTCATCGGGCAAAGATCTATTCACGATGCAGGGCACGCCGAATCATGGAGGTGAGATTCGGCAAACGCATCCCAACGGTCAGCCAGGTTCCAAAGCAGTCTTCAAAGAAATCACAATGAATCTAATGACTTTTGACGTCAAAAACATGGTCGTTCACAGCTTCAACATTGGCAACCCGAATCCCAATTGAGCCAGGGCGTTAGTCATCCGCAACGCAGCAAGTCAGCGGCAAGCTCGTTTGCCGCCGGGCCCATAACATCTTGGACTCCCTCAGTGCACTAGGCCAGAGTACCATGTCACGAGCGACCATTCCCGTCGCCTGAATTCGTCCGACCTACCCAGTTCTGATCCATGTCCAATCACATCGACGATCAAGGCAACGTTCACATGGTGGACGTATCGGCCAAGCAACCAACGAAACGTGTCGCCGTTGCGAGTGCCGTTCTACGAATGTTACCGGCCACGGCCGAAATGATTCGTGGAGAAACAGCTAAAAAAGGCAGCGTGTTAGGCGTGGCCAGAATCGCAGCGATCGGAGCCACGAAACTAACTCAGCAACTGATTCCGCTTTGCCATTCGATCCCAATTGAGTCCGTATCGGTCGATTTTCAGTGGATCGACGAGTCACGGACGAATCATTCTCAGGAGCTTCGCTGTACCGTCAGCGTCAGCACTGAAGGCAAAACTGGAGTGGAAATGGAGGCGATGACGGCGGCCAGTATCGGTGCTCTGACGGTTTACGACATGGTCAAATCGGTTGATCGTGGGCTGGCGATCGGCCCGATCGTTTTGGAGCGTAAATCGGGCGGAAAGTCGGGCGATTTCGTGCGAAATACGGAGAGTTAGGCACGGATGTTAACCGCTCGGATTTGTCACGGTTATTTCTTGGGAGGTTGCGTAGTTAGGCACCACCATGCAAAACTTTCCGCTGATAACAGGAAAGCGATTCGATTATGGATTCCACGTCAATCATTCACGACGAAATCACGATTGCCAAGGCTACGGAGGATTCGGTAGCCCGAAGAACGAGCCCGCAAGATGCTTTGGCAGAGTTGTATGCGCCCATCGCCAGCCAGATGGTAGCCGTTGAACAGCAGTTTCAAGGTGAACTGCAAAGTCCGTACGAAAGTTTGTCGGCCGTTCTGCGGCATGGTACCCAGCTCGGTGGCAAGCGGCTTCGTCCAGCAATGTTGTTACTATCGGCGGCCGCCGTCGACACGCCGACCAAGGACCATGTGACTTTGGCCACGGTCATCGAAATGGTCCACACTGCCACGCTGATCCACGATGATGTCCTGGATGACGCCGATAGTCGTCGGCATGTCGAAACAGTGAACGCGCGTTGGAACAGCCATACAAGTATTTTGTTGGGCGATTTTCTTTTTGCTCAGAGTTTCCGGCTTGCTGCCACTGTCGGATCAACGCAGGCATGTCAGTGGATTGGAGAAGCCGCGCGGTTGGTTTGCGAAGGCGAATTGCGCCAGATTCTGGAACGCAACACGATCGATTTGGATGAAGCCACCTATATCGAAATGCTTGGCGGCAAGACCGCGGAGCTTTGCAGGGTTGCGTGTCAACTGGGAGCCACGCACGCGGGGGCAACGCCCGAGCAAAGCAATGCTCTTGGTGAATACGGCTATGCAATGGGAATCGCATTTCAGATTGCCGATGACTACTTGGATTTGTGGGGAGACGAATCGGATGTCGGCAAAACGCTGGGGACCGATCTGCAGCAGGGGAAACTTACGCTGCCAATCATTCGTATATTGGAAACCGCCGATCCCGCGCAGCGAACCGAGCTGGAATCGATTTTGACAGGCCCCCCCGATTTGAGAGCGGAAAAGATTTTGCCGCACTTGGATTCATCGGACGCCAAGCGGTACACCTGGGAAGCTGCCAAGCGTTTTCAGCGTGACGCAATGGCCGCGATCGAAACACTGCCAACGACACCTGCGAAAGAATCGCTGACGAAAATCGCTCGATTTGCCGTCGAACGCCGATTTTAAGGTCATCTTGGTTGTCGCATTGACAATTCTTGGTTGAACACTGAAGCAGGAATTCGCAGTTCACTGCGCGAACCATTTTCAATCGACTTCGTCTCTTTTGGTGTGAACGCTTTTGCCCCAATACGATCTTGCGTATTGCTCTGACGGCTTTTGCGTTATGTTTTTAGTATGGAAATTTCAACAGAACTGGCCGATCGCGTGATGCGATTGGTCGTCTCGGCCGACTACAGGCCTTCAAAGCCAAAGCAGATTGCTGCCAAGCTGAAGCTCGACCCCAAAGGTTTTCGTGAGCTTCGACGCGTGATCAAACAATTGGTACTCGAAGGCCGGTTGGTCTATGGATCAAATCATTTAGTGTTTAGTACAGGATCGGTCGGTGGACCGAGTGACAAATTGCGCGGCACGTTCCGCCGCGCCCGCGGAAGCGGTTTTGGTAGTGGCGGCGGCTTCGGTTTCGTGCGATTGAATAGCGACAACGAAAAGGATTCCGAACCGGTCGATGACCTATTCGTTCCTCCCGGCAAAACCGGCGGCGCGCTGGAAGGCGACTTGGTCGAAGTAGCGGTGAAGCCCAGCCGCAAAGGTGGAAACGAAGGCGTAGTCGTTCAGATTTTGGAACGAGCCCGCCGCCAATTTACAGGGACTTTTCAGTTCACTGGCAACCAACCCGTCGTCTTTCTGGACGGGACACACTACGAGCATCCGGTGTCCGTTGGCGACGTTCGCGGTCTGCCGCTAGACAAAGGCGACAAGGTCTTTGTCGAATTGGTCGAGTACCCCGATGATGACGGCAACGGTGGCGAAGCTGTCATCTTGGAACGCCTGGGCAGCAGCAGCAATCCAGCGATCGATACGCTGTCGATCATGCGTCAATATGCACTGCCAGATTCTTTTCCTGAAAAGGTTTTGGATGCCGCACGTGTCGAAGCGGACAAGTTCGATGACGACGCTGTCCCTGCGGATCGCAACGATCTGACAAAGATGCTGACGATCACGATCGATCCATTCGATGCACGCGATTTTGACGATGCGAT
>CAYNNP010000138.1:0-17513 GCA_964398215.1 uncultured Pirellulaceae bacterium
CCCAACCTACTTTGAAGAAGTGATTTGCCCTGGCACTGGCGCGATCGTGACGCGTCATCAATCGTCCTTGGGGTCCAGGATGATATATTGAATCATGAATCCAACCACTGTATCCACCGGTTCTGCCATGAAGCTTCGCGACCACACGTTCCTTGGTCTGACACAGAGCTTGTGCCCGGAATGCCTGCGCGTCGTACCGGCCAAGATCGTTAGTCGTCGCAATCGTGTTTATTTCGAAAAACGATGTCCTGAGCATGGGCAGCGATTGGACTTCGTCTGTTCTGATGTGGCTTGGTTCGACCGGCTGGAGCACAGTGTGCCAGGAAAAGTTCCGTTGATCCAAGGCGTGCAGCCGCGAAATGGATGCCCGCTTGATTGCGGCCTTTGCACGGAGCACGAACAACACACTTGCATTGCTCTCTTGGAGATAACATCAAGTTGCAATCTGACTTGTCCAATGTGTTTTGCGTCCAGCGCGCCTGGTGGCAACCACATGAGCGTTCAAGATAGTATCAAAGCGATTGACCGTTTGGTCGCGGTCGAAGGCCAGCCCGAAGTCTTGCAGCTTTCTGGTGGTGAGCCGACTGTGCATCCACAGTTTTTGGAGATCCTAGATTACACATGCAGCCAGCCGATCGATGTTGTGATGATTAACACGAACGGGATTCGCATCGCTCGCGATCAACGCTTTGTAGAATCGTTGGCCGAGTATCGGAATCGAATCGAGGTGTATTTTCAACTTGATGGACTGGAGCAAGACGCTAGCGAGCAACTGCGAGGCGAGCCGTTGTTGGAAACGAAACTACAAGCGTTGGATGTATTGGAGTCCGCGAAGATCAACGCCACGCTCGTCAGCACCGTGCAGACTGGCGTCAATGAGAATCAGCTTGGAGACTTGATCCGTTTTGGCATGGCGCGCCCTCATGTTACAGGAGTTAGCTTTCAACCAGCGACTTACTGTGGCCGATCGTTTTTGCCTGAAGACCTAGAGCAACGTTCGACGTTTCCAGACATCATTCATGGGATTGCCAATCAAGCACCCGAAATATTCCAAGCCTCCGATTTCTTGCCACTCCCGTGTGCTCATCCCAACGCTCATAGCCTGACGTATGTCTACAGAAGCGAAGGCCAAGCGTTGCCACTGACCCGCTTTATCGACATCCAAGGAAATATGGATCTATTGGCCAACGGGATTACCTTTACGCGGGACCGGGCACGCGATTTGATTGCCAATTATCTCGGGCGAAGCTGTCATGGCGCCGATTGTTTCGATGGGCTGGAAACACCCAGCAGCCAAAATCACACGGATGATGAAAGTCGACTTGCGAAACGGTTCTTCAAAAGTGCCAGTGATCTGAGTTTGAATACCGCCGACGTGATGCGAATTACCATCACATCGTTCATGGATGCGTACAACTTCGACGTGCGGCAGTTGATGAAGTCGTGCGTTCATCATGTATTGCCTTCAGGTCATTTGATTCCTTTTTCGGCGTACAACGTGCTGTACCGAGAAGGGCACGTCGAATTGCCTCCGCTGAGCCAGCATGATTTGGCAACTTCGCAATCCGTGTTGGTCGACTGAGCAATAGTGCGTCTTGAAGTGATATTCATGTAGCCGGATTCGCCAGAATTCGGTGCCGGAACAGCGCAAACGTGTCCATTGTGTCGCCAAGATCTCGCCACCAATGAGCACGTTACGTTCGTCCGAAGTTCCGCCAATTGCGTTTGCTCGGTCCGGCCTACAGAAAAGCGCAAGCGAGGGGTTTTTGTAACTTGTGCTTCAGCATGGCGCCGCTGCCTTTGTTACTCGGGTCCGAATCGCCACGAGTTGCTAGCAGGGCAGAGTGTCTGAAATTGAAAATTTGCCGTTTGGAGTGGGACCTACGGTTTAGGATTTGACATAAAAATTCTTTTGTACAACAATCGTCAACCATGTAGTTGCGACAACTCTAGTCCACCACGCTTCTTGCCAGAGGGTTTGGTATGGTTTCAATCAAGACCATCAATAAGACACCACAGCAAGTCACTCAAAGTAGTCAATTGTCGGGACGCGATTCAAAAACGGAAAATGTCATCGCGGATGAATTTTCCAATAGCGGATACACCGCGTTGCGTTCAGTTGAAATCGAATTTCGCGACAATGTTTTGACGATGAAAGGAATCGTGTATTCCTTTTATGTCAAACAAGTTGCTCAGGAAACCGTCAAACGCTTGATACCCAATTGCGTTGTCGACAATCGTATCACAGTGGTTGCGGGTAAGCCGCCGGCACAGCAGTTGGACAAGGACCCTGCGGCGGATGCCTGAACCTTCTGCCATTGCGGCCAAAGTCGTATCGTTGCTGGTCGCCCGAGAACTGAAGATTGTGTTTGCGGAAAGCTGCACCGCTGGATTGGTTGCTGCCACAATGGGACAAGTCCCCGGCGTTTCAGCTAGCCTCTGTGGATCGATGGTGACCTATCGAATCCCAACGAAAACTCAGTGGTTGGATTTGGATCCGCAAGCCATCGAACAACACACGGCAGAAAGCCAGATTGTTTCCGATTCGATGGCCCAGCACGTTCTGTCAAAAACCCCGGAAGCCGGCATTTCTGCGGCAATTACCGGTCATTTGGATCCCAGCGTGCCCGCTGAAATTGACGGTTTGATTTTTGTGGCCGTCGCGTCGCGGCATCAAAACACACAGTCGATTGAATATCGATTGACGTCACCCGACCGAATTTCTCGCCAGCAGGAAGCCGCTGAATTCGTGTTGCAGTGTGTCTCAAAATTCTTGCAGGAACAGTAGCCGTTGGTTTTGCACGTTTGGCTCACCAACCTACATTCGCTCAGCGGAATCGAATCAGAATAGCGCTGGCGGTACGATGTCACCGGGCACTACCTTGATGTCTTCCAAACCTTGATTGCGCAGTTCTTCCATGCGCTCACGCAGTCTTTGCTCTTCCGCCTCCGGATCCTCTGGTTCAACCTCCGGTTCCTCGTCGGGCTGATTTGCGTCTGGCTCCAAAGCGGAGTTTTCGCTGCTGCCGTCACGCTCACGTTTGGCACGCTCAAGTTCATCAGGCGAATTCGGTTCGTCACGATCGGCGAGTGCTGAGCCACGGGCGCCGCCCGGATTCAGAGTGCTGCCGACTCGGCCTTCCATCCGATTGGTTCGCTGCCACAGCCCGCCATACGCTGAATAGGCATCGTCTTCTGGGTTACAGCAAATGCGGCATCCCGAACTACCTGCCAGCACCAATAGCGCCAGGGTTGCCACCGCAACGATTCGTTGATTCAAATTGCCAAACACAGCGAACTCCAATCGTGAGACACCAACCGTCAAAAACGAGTTGATGTATCGCTTGGCTCGAAAAAGTGTGCGACATCCGAATCGCACCTATCGTCTTTTTCGGTCAGGTAAGCTGGATGCTTGAGAGAAGGTTTGCGGATTATAGGTTTCTTTGCAGCATGGATTGCCGCAAACGATCGTTCAGAATCGTTGATTCGGTGATCTCAGACCATGGTGCTTCGAAGTCTCGCACTGTTTCACACAGATGTTCCATGTTCAACCAATCGCTTTCGTCTTCGACCAAGAATCGCAGATCATTGCGATCAAGAGACGTTGGTAGCGAAACGAACTTCAAGTGATAGGCGCCTGGTGCACTGCCAAGCCACTGAGGAATTGCGGTCGAGTCGTCGGCCAATTGGCTTGCGTATCGCCGAAGTCGACGGAGCGTGTCGCCATGACAGGCTTCGGCAACTAGTCCTAATTTTTGTGGCAGTGTTTCATCACCGGACTGTGAAACATAGCCAACGTAATCGCATTCTTTTGTTTTCAGTGCGCGAGCTAACAGCTGGTCAACAAGATCGGCATCGATAAACGGCCGGTTGCACGGAGCCGTAACGATCCATTCCGATTTCGTTCGGTCAACCACAGCTGCCAGCCGTTCACAGCCATGGCATGACGGCATATTGATCGTCTCTGCGCCGGAAATGCCAGAGGTCAGAACGTCGGTTGGAATATTACTGCCAACCACAAAGACTTGGTCGATAAGTATGCTGGCAGAAAGGCGCCGAGCCATGCGAGTGGCCAAGGGCTGGCCGCTTAATTTTTCGGCCGCGAACTGCGATACATGACGTTGATCAGGACGTGAGTAATCACCCAAGTCGATGACGGCAACACTGACCATTTCGGTGGACATCCATGGAGCTCCGAGTAAGGATTGCGCACCACTCGTTGTTGATCCTTCCAAGTTGTCATTCGATGCGTGTACCTATTTATCCGCTTGAAAGCAGTTTTGGTCTAGTCCACTTTCTAGAAACCGCTTGCTATCAATTACAGGCCGCTGAATCGCTGCACCATGGCGCAGCGAATTTTAATTTGCCAAGTCCGTGACCTGCCTTTTCAAGAAGAGTCACTGGGGTGCCTGTGTTACCTATTTTCCAACTGTCTATTCGTCGTCAGCGCGCATGTAGGCAACGGCAACTGGTTGATAATCGCATAGTTCGCTGGAATCAAAGTACAGTTCCAGCTCGCGTGCAGCAGCTTCTTCGCCGTCGCTTGCGTGAACAAGGTTCATTTGGCGACTGCTACTAAAATCCCCTCGGATGGTTCCTGGTTCGGCCTTCAATCCGCTAGTTGCTCCCAGCATTCCGCGAACCACTGCGATCACATCCAGGCCATCGATTGCCATCGCCACGATCGGTGCGGCGGTAATGAAGCTCTCAAGGCCTGGGTAAAACGGTTTTTCGACGTGTTCGGCGTAGTGTTTTTTGGCCAAATCGGGTGTGACCTGCAACATCTTCATCGCCACAATGTTCAGGCCCTTGGCCTCGAACCGAGAAATGATCTCGCCCATCAGGCGGCGTTGAATGGTATCTGGCTTCAGCAGCACGAGTGTACGTTGCATTGCGTTATTGCTCCAAGTTGATTGAGTTAGCTAAAGATAAAATGTACGGGAAAGCGTTTTTCCGACAGCGGCGAAAGTATTGACGGATCAGTGAGCCCTGCAAAGGTCAATTCGGGGCATCGGCTGCTAAAGTCCTCAGTGCCTTCATCATTGCTTTACACCTGAGACAATAAATGATTCTTGCTGGCCAACTATTGCTTGTCGATCAACCGCCGCGCGCTCGAATTGCCCCCGGCTACGTGGTCCTGAAGGACGATCGGATTGATCAGGTCGTTGTCGGTACGATCCCGGATTCATACGACGCGGGCGGTCCGACGGCTCTGATCTCGCCAGGGTTCATCGATACCCACTTGCACTTGCCGCAATTCGACATGATCGGTGGCCATGGCATGCCGCTGCTGGACTGGCTAGACAATTTGACGTTCCCGGCAGAACGCAAGTGGGCTGACGTTGACTACGCATCCGCTATGACGCGGCGCGTGATCGACCAGTGCTTTGATCATGGCACGACCACGATCGCTGCCTATGCAAGTTGCCATCATCAATCGACTCTGGCTGCCTTGAAGATCGCGTCTGAAATGGGCATGCGCGGTGTGATTGGCCAAGTGTTGATGGATCGTGAAGTACCCAAAGATCTGTGTGGCACTACACAACAAATGGTCGACGAAGCGGATGCGACACTGCAAGCCTTCCCGCCAAGCCAACGGATGTCAGCCGCAGTGACTCCACGTTTTGCGATCTCTTGCACTGCCGAACTGATGGCACAGTTGGGCGAACTTTCTGTTCAACGCGATGCGATTGTCCAAACTCATCTGGCGGAAACAGAGCGAGAATGTGAGTTGATTGAAAAGCTGTTCGACGGCACGCGTTACGTGGACGTCTACAACAACGCCGGCTTGCTGCATCGCCACACCCTACTCGGGCACGGAATTTATCTCAGTGAATCCGATCGCCAGACTTTGGTTGACACGCAAGCAGTGGTTGCACATTGCCCAACAGCGAATTCATTTTTACGATCTGGCACGATGAACCGTCACCAATACTTGGGCGAAAATGTTCGCTTGTCTTTGGGCAGTGACATTGGCGCTGGTTACGAACGCAGCATGGTGCGGGTTGGCAAAGCAATGATCGAATCAGCTGCCTTGATTGGAGATTCGTTTCCGTCAGCTGCAGAAGCTTGGTATGCGATCACAGCGGGCAACGCCGCGGCAATGGGGTTGGTCGATGCTGGTCGTTTACAGTCAGGGGATCCAGCGGATGTTTTGGTCATTCAACCGGATATTCCTTGGCTGGAAAATACTGCTTCACCGCTCTCGAATCTAATGTTTGCCTGGGACGATCGTTGGCTAACAACAACGTTTGTCCGTGGGAATTGTGCATAGAAACAATCCGTGATTGGTCAAACAAAGCCGTCACCGACCCACAGTCGCACGGCTTTGGTTACGATATTACTCTGGACCTCCCTTCGCTTTTTGCGTTCCCCTCCTATTTCGCTAATCGGAATCCCTGATGAATAAACCTGTCCAACCCCAGAAACAGAATTCCATTCCGAGTTCAGATCCAAACCGACGCCGCTTTTTGCAGACAACGGGTGCGGCCGCAATTACAGCCGGTGTGTGGAGTGAACTGCCGGCCCAAGAATCGAAATCAGCAAACCAAAAGCTAAAAATCATCTGCGTTGGAACTGCCAACCGAGCCGACGCAAATGTGTCTGCCGTCCGAGGCGAAGACATCGTGGCGTTGTGTGACGTTGACAAAAAATACTTGGATCGCGCCGCGTCGCAAAACAAAGGCGCTGCGTTGTATCGCGACTATCGCGAAATGATTTCTCAGGAAGCCGACAAGGCTGATGCGATCGTCGTCGCGACCGCTGATCACAATCACGCTCCAGCATCGATTCGAGGCATCGCTGCGGGGCTTCATTGTTACTGTGAAAAACCGCTGACTCACACGGTCGAAGAGGCTCGCATCATCGCCGAAGCAGCCAAAGCCAAAGGTGTCGCGACCCAGATGGGAACTCAGATTCACGCCCAAGACAACTATCGACGCGTTGTTGAAATCGTCAAAGCAGGCGGCATCGGCGATGTCGATGCAGTTCACGTTTGGGTTGGCAAAGGATGGGGCGGTGGAGACAGGCCAGAAAAGGCGGATACACCGCCGGAGAACTTGGATTGGGATCTGTGGTTGGGGCCAGCACCTGAGCGTCCCTTCGCCAAGGGACGTTACCACCCAGCGCAGTGGCGTCGCTGGTGGGACTTTGGGCAGGGGACACTTGGTGACATGGGATGTCACTACATGGATCTGCCATTCTGGGCTTTGGATCTGCGGCACCCGATCAGTGCGGAAGCCCAAGGCCCCGAGCTGCACCCAGAAACTTGCCCCAAGGGCTTGAAAGTACAATACAAGTTTCCAAAGCGCGGAGAAATGCCTGCCTGTTCATTGACTTGGTACGACGGCAACATGATCCCCTCTGAGGTCGGTGGCGAACGAGTGCCTGGGTCGGGTGTCATGTTCATGGGTAGTGAAGGCAAGTTGTTCGCCAATTACAGCTCCTACAGATTCTTTCCCAAAGAAAAGTTTGCTGGCTACGAACCTCCACCGAAGTCGATTCCAAAGTCGATTGGGCATCATGCTGAATGGATCAAAGCGTGCAAAGAAGGTACTCCGACGACATGCAACTTTGACTACTCCGGCGCGCTTTCCGAGACTGTCCTGTTGGGCAATGTTTCCTACCGCACCGGAAAACAGCTGGACTGGGACGCAAAAAATCTGAAAGCAACCAATTGCCCAGAAGCCGATAAATTCATCCGCAAAGAGTACCGGGACGGCTGGGAAGTCCGCGGGATCGTCTAGCAGAACGCACTGTTTTTCATAATCAACGGTTGCTTGGGCGGTGAATCGACCGCCAAAGGCTATTGTTTCCCACGTGGCAGGATGCCGCGTCGGGTGCGTTGGGGCAGAAAGGGAAAACGCCGAAACAGCGAATTCGGCTTGTGGCAGAACCTTGATTTGGTAACCTTAACAGTTCGCCCATGTCGGCGGCATTTCCCAAAACACTGAATTTGGACATCGCTATCCAAATTCCACCAACCATTGGAGACATCACTAGGTGGGTACTAAGAAAACAGGCAAAGGTAGACGCAAAGTTGGACGTAAGAAGCGACGGATGCGTGCGAAGATTCGCCACCGCAAGAAATAGAATTGCGTCGTTGCGCTTTTGTCAAACTTGGAATCCGCATTGATTTGCGGATTTTTAATGGTCACACCTGACCATTCCAGCACCACGATCTTTGTGGTGCGCTGAACAGTTCTCACGCATTCTTGCGTGTGTTCGCTGCACTGTCAGTCACTCGGACGCGCTACGACAGCGTCCTATCGAGAAATTCTGATCTGCAGATTATCGATGAAGTTTCCAACGGATTGGCTGCCAGATGCGGAGCTGACAGAGTCAAAGCCAATTCGCAGATTGGTAACTCCATCCGGCACAACGTAGGTACCGGAATATTGAACCCAGGCATCGTTGTCGGTTGAGATTCTTTGCTGGAAAACTTGGGCGCCAGCAGCACCGAGCAATATGTCAGCTGTATCGACTCCGGCTCGCCCGCGGTGCCAAATCGAATATTGCACGAGGTCGTTTGGCAGTACATTGAATTCTTGAAATAGTTGGGCCGGTCGGTTGGCATCGATTTCGGCATGAAATCCTCCGTTTTGGGAAATGACCCCCAAAAAACCCGAGTCCCAAATTTCAATCTGTTGGTCGCTTGCTGTCGTCTGCCAGCCACCAATGTCATCGGCCCGAAACAGAAAGGCTGAAGGACCGCGGCCAAATTGGCGCAATGCAAGGTCCGGATCAATGCCTTCCTCGAAGCTGGCATTGAATGCGAGTCCGTCAAAGAATTCAGATCTGGGCGGCTCGCTGAAAACGATGCAATTGTCTGCTTGGCCACTCTGGTCGTCAGCCGAATCGATGATGTCCAGCATGTCATCAAAATTGGAGCCCGCTGATGACGAACCATTCCCAGCAGATCCGTTGTAGCTGAAGCTTTGATTGGAGTCCTGAACGGCACCCGCTACATCGGATAGTTCGCTAACGATTGCGTCTCGAGTCGAGGCAGCACCAGCGATTAGCCCTGTCACGACTACCGCGACAAGCACTAGCAACTCACCCGAGACTACGGCGCCGGCTTGGTCGCTGATTAACAGTCGTGATATTCGATTAACAGTTTTCATTGCACAAAAACTTTGCTTGTGCATAAACGGTGCTTGAAAGTTTCCTGTAACGACAGGGCGTAAATTACGCTCTCAGCAACCGGTTGTAACGATTGTTCCGGTGAACATTCGGACGGTGGTTAGCGTTTCAGCCAAGATCGTTTTTTAGCTTTTGCATCGCCTGGCTGCGGGCCTGAACCGTTCTCCAGTTCTTCGATGCGTGCATTGAGTGTAGTGCGTTCGCGTGAGAATTTGGCTCTTTCAACCGACGCATCCGTCTCGGCTTGTTGCAAGCGCCTTTCGTATTGCGATTTGATTTCAGCCAACTGCTCGGAATCAATCCCAGCATTCTCATTCGACTCGGCCTCGGACAGTTGCTCTTTGTGATCAGACAATTCTTCGCGAACTTCCGCAAGCTCTTGTTGTTGCTGCTGAAGCTGTTCACAAAGGTCGTTCACAAAATCCTGCGGCGAACAGTCATCAACAATCTCGACGTTCGTTGACGCCGAAAGCTCTTCCACGAACGTATCGGCATCAAATTCTCCCGAATCCATCTGCTGAAGCATTTGTTCTCGCTTGGCTTCCCAAGAATCGCTGGAAGCAGATGAAGCACTTTGCAAGGATGCTCGCTCGGCCAGCTGTTGTTCTAGTTCTTCGATTCGTTGCTGCAGCACTGCGGCATGTTCAGCGTCCGGCGCTGGTCCTTCGGTAGCGGCCGGTTGCTCCAAGATCTCTTTTTCCAGAGACTCGTATTGCTGCTGTGAATCGGCCAACTGCAACTGAGTTTCCTCCAGCCGCGATTGAAGTTCAGACGCTTCTGTAAGTGCGTTTGCGGCGATCGACAGTTCTTCGGTCAACGTTTGGCAACGCTGCTTTTCTTGCTCCAGTGCAGTTTCGAGTCTGAGAGAATCGTTCTCAGCCGCGGTTGCTTTTTCGGCTTCTGCAAGTGCTTCCGCAAGCGACTGAGTGAGAGTTTCGTTCCTGCGATTGGCAGCTTCCAGTCGTTCTTGAAGGCCGCTTGAATCGGCTTGCTGTGAACGTGCTTGCTCCAACTCCGAATTCGCTGCTTCCAGCAACTGAAGTGATTCCGCGCGTCCTTGTTCGGCCTGTGCCAACTGCGCAGTCAGTTCTTCAAGTTGATGTTGGATTCCCAGTTTCGCGTTACCGCATCCCGCCGAAATGGCGACGCCGTCTGCAACCAATACCGCAAGTTCGTTGTACTGTTGGATGAACTGGTCAAGGACTCCGCCGACGGATTCCACGGCAGTGACGATGGTTTCGTTGCGCTGTTCTTCCTCGCAAATCTGTTCCGCAGTCGGTTCACTTTCGGTTGGCTCCACGCCCTCAGTTTCCGCTGACAGAAACTGCTTTTCCGCTTCCGGGTCAAGCGTATCTAGGTAGGCCTCGGTTGCCGCCTCCAGCGTATTTTCGATCTCTTCGACGGATCGAACATCGTCATTGCTTTCTCGATTTGGGGTAGCTGTGGAAGCCACATTCGAGTTCGAGTTGGAGCTGGAGTGCTGACGACGCTTTTTTTTACGCGACTTTCGGGACATAGAGGTAGGCTCGATGCATGAATGGAGTGGAACCGTTAGAATCGGTATGACCGGCAGCGATTCCCCCGCGAAAAAGATCGCCGCAATTTAGTTAAGGTTATATTTCTAAGGTTGTCAAAACACGCTGATGGCAAAAAAGCGAAAAGCAGAATCGTCTCAAGATCAATCGTCAAAAGTTGACTTTGAAGATGCGATTTCCGAAGTGGAAGAAATCGTCAATGACCTTGAAGGAGGCCACTTGGGGCTAAATGAATCGTTAACCAAGTATGAACTGGGGATCAGCCGGCTGAAGCGGTGCCACGAGCTGCTGCAGCAGGCAGAGCGCAAAGTCGAATTGCTTTCCGGCGTCGATAGCGATGGAAATGCGATTTCGGAACCTTTCCCGGGGCTAAAAGATGACGCTAATGACACCCAAAGTCATGCTGGTCCCCCCACACGGGCTTCCAAGGCGAACGATAGCTCTGAAGTAGACGATTTCCCTGGCCTGTTTTAGAATGGTGATTTGAATTGTCGCTTCATCGCACTGGCAACACAGTGACATCACAGACTGAATCCAAACAATCTGGGATCGCAGACCTGATCCCCATGATCGAGGTGGCGCTCGATAATGCCAGCCAACTGGGCCCTGGGGCTCCTCCGCGACTGACCGAAGCGATCCGCTACGCGCTGTTGGCCCCCGGAAAACGCCTGCGCCCAGCATTAGTGTTAATGGCCGCTGAAGCTTGCGGTAAAGAACCACAGCAAGCGATGCCGGGAGCAGTTGCCGTGGAAATGATTCATGCCTATTCGTTGATCCATGATGATCTGCCAGCAATGGACGATGACGATCTTCGCCGTGGTCGGCCAACAGTTCACATCCAGTTTGACGAAGCGACCGCTATTCTGGCGGGTGACGCCCTCCAGCCGTTGGCGTTCCAGCAGATCAGCCAAGGTGTTTCAGATTCAGAAAAAGCCCTCGCAGCCATCGAAATTTTAGTCGTCGCAGCTGGCCCAGAGCACTTGGTCGGCGGCCAAGTCGCTGACCTGGAAGCAGACGCGGTTTCGCAAACCGGTGA
The DNA here is from genome assembly GCA_964398215.1 of uncultured Pirellulaceae bacterium. Taxonomy (GTDB): domain Bacteria; phylum Planctomycetota; class Planctomycetia; order Pirellulales; family Pirellulaceae; genus CAYNNP01. The sequence continues at coordinate 11,713 of CAYNNP010000138.1, forward strand.
CCCAAAGCACCATGAATCCCCGGAAATCGGGGGGGCTCCGCGAACAATTCAGCATTTAGAATCGATACATCGACGTAAGACAGGGGCATTATTTTCCGCGTCGCTCGATATGGGGGCAGTTTTATCCGGTGCAGAATTGCAAGCACGGGAAGCTTTGCGTAATTACGCTTTGAATCTAGGACTGGCCTTTCAAGTAGTCGATGACTTGCTGGATCATCTGTCTGACGCGGAAACAATGGGAAAACGTGTTGGCAAAGATGCAGCGCGAGGGAAACTGACTTACCCCGGATTGCTGGGGGTCGAAGGAGCGAAACAGAAAGCCAATGACTTGATCGAAGCGGCACGCCGCGACATTCAATTTTTTGGTGATGCAGCGTGGCGATTGGATTGGCTTGCGACTTATGTCGAAAATCGATCCCACTAACAACATACAACTCTCAGCATCTGAAACCGAAAACGAATCAGATGCAAAAGTTGAACCGATGGATAACTAGGTAATTGATGTCGAACGAAAAACACCCATTGCTGGCCGGCCTAACAGACGCGATGCCACTTCGCGATTTCGCGCCTGAGCAACTTGAGAGTGTCGCTGCCGAGATTCGAGACGTTCTTTGCAATCTGCTGGCGACACGCACTGCCCACTTTGCTTCCAATCTTGGCGTTGTGGAATTGTGCATCGCTTTGCACTGCGAATTCGATTTTCGCCACGATCGATTGATCTGGGACACGGGTCACCAAATCTATCCTCACAAATTGGTGACTGGCCGCTACCATCAATTCCCAACGATCCGTACTGCTGGCGGTTTGATGGGATATCCCAATCCGAATGAAAGCGAGTATGACTTGTTCATGACAGGCCATGCAGGCAGCAGCGTTAGCACCGCGGTTGGTCTGCGCAGTGGCGACGTTGTGGGCGGACAATCGGACCGCCGCACAGTTGCCGTGATCGGCGATGGTGCCTTTCCAAGTGGAATTGTTTTCGAAGCGTTGAATAACGCCGGCGAACTGGAAGACGATCTAACGATTGTCTTGAACGACAACAAAATGTCGATTTGCCCCCGAGTCGGCGCGATCGCTAGCTACTTGGATCGACTGAGAAGCAATCCGTTTTACACAGGTTTGAAAAGCGAAGTCGTCAAGATCTTGGATCATGTTCCAATGTTCGGTGACCCAACCGAGCGGTTCCTCGCACAAATGAAAGAAGGCGTCAAAGCCGGTTTCTTGGGCGGCATGATGTTTGAAGACTTGGGGATTCGCTACGTCGGACCTATCGACGGTCACGATATCCCGTTGGTCCGCAAGTACCTTGCGCTGGTCCGAGAAATGAAAGGCCCGGTGCTGCTGCACTGTGTTACCGAGAAAGGACACGGCTACAAACCGGCTGCCGCAGATCCTGTGTTCTTTCACACTCCGCCTGCGTTCGAGGATAATTCTGGCCAGCCTGTGACGCGCAAGAGCGATGGCCTCCCGCCGTTCACCGTGCATGCACGCGACGCGATTCGCCAAGAGATGCAACGAAGTGAACAGGTGACGGTGATTACCGCGGCGATGTGCCAAGGCAACAAGCTTGAACCTGTACGAGAGCAGTTTCCCGATCGGTTCTTTGACGTTGGGATTTGTGAATCGCACGCTGTCGCCTTCGCCGCAGGGCAGTGCAAAACAGGCTTGCGCCCGATCGTTGATATTTACAGTACGTTTTTACAACGCAGCTATGACCAGATTTTCCAAGAAGTAGCGTTGCAGGATTTGCCTGTCGTGTTCTTGTTGGATCGAGCCGGTCTGACCGCTCCCGATGGCCCAACGCACCATGGCGTTTACGATATTGGCTACATGCGTCTGTTCCCAAATATCGTCTCGATGGCACCGGGCTACGCAGAAGAATTGCAGTCGATGGTTGCCATGGCGGTTCAGTACGACCACCCAGTTGCGATTCGATATCCAAAAGCTTCCGCGATGCAGATTGAACGCACGCCAACACCGATCGAACTGGGCAAGAGCGAAGTGATTCGCGAAGGCACTGACGGAACGATCGTAGCGTTCGGAGCCATGCTCGAACAAGCGATTGCGGCTGCCGAATCATTAACGGATTTGAATATCGGTGTGATCAACGCAAGGTTCGTCAAACCGATTGACCATGAAATGGTCCGGCGAACAGTTGAATCCGGTTTTGTGATCACAGTAGAAGAAGGTACTCGAGTCGGTGGCTTCGGTTCCACTTTCCTTGAAAGTGCAAACGAGCAAGGATTGGATACTCGAAAAGTAACGGTCGTCGCATTGGATGATAAATTCATTCAACATGGCGATCGCAACCAACTGCTTCACGAGAACGGCTTAAGCCCCAAAGCGATCGCGGAAAAGTGCACGGAATTTGCTGAAATGCAGCCCTCGGCAATTTAATTTTAAAGAGACGGAATGAGTCAACGTACGCAGCAGATTCGTTGGGAATGGAATTCCCAGAAACGCCCTCGTGTTGCGATCCTTGGCGCTCCCAATCGGCGGCGCGTTCTCGAACAATTGCAGCGCATTCGTCCTGAGATTTCACGCCGCGCCGACATCGTCGTCGAAGACCTCGAATTTACTTACGATTTCTCTGACGACGATCTTGATCTGGTCATTGTGCTGGGTGGCGACGGATCCATTCTGCATGCAGCACGGCAGATGGGCACCAAACAATTGCCTGTCCTGGGGATCAACTGTGGTCGGCTGGGATTCCTAGCAGCTCTTTCACCGGACGATTTTCTATCAGCATGGGTCAATGTCTGCGAATCGGGATGTGACATCGTTGCTCACCTGATGCTCAAAGTCTCGCTGATTCGTGATGGCGAAGAAATCCAATCGCAGATTGCTTTGAACGAAGTCGCCGTACTGGGCGGACCGCCCTACTCGATTTTGGACATCGACTTGTACGCGGACGGAAATCTAGCGACGCGATACCGATGTGACGGATTGATCGTCGCCACTCCCGTTGGCTCCACGGCACATAACTTATCTGCTGGCGGGCCAATCCTTCGCCGTAATATTCAAGCCATCGTGATCTCGCCGATCAGTCCACATACGTTGACCTATCGACCGCTTGTTGATTCCGCCGACACAGAACTTGAACTCGCCGTGAATCAACCGAATGAATCAACAAGCGTGGTTTTTGACGGCAGGGTCATGGACCGTCTGATACCCGGCGATCGTGTTCGAATCGTTGCCGCGGACCAAGACTTTCAGATGCTGGTCTTGCCATCCCAAAACGACTACCGAACTCTCAGAGAGAAATTAGGCTGGGGCGGCAGCCTCGAGATATAACATCCGCGAAGTGGCATAGGCTTCCAGCCTGTGAACAGTAAAAACACAGGCTAGAAGCCTATGCCTACCGCTTGATCACATCTCCAAGCACTTTTTCCAGTGGGTCAGGGGCGCTTTCTTTTTCCGATGCCGTGATCGGAGCAACGAAAGCGGCGTTACCTTGGTTCTTGGCTTCGCGGTAGACATCGATCCGACCAGCTTGAAGTTGTTCGCCGGGCGGGATCGGAAAGCGGCCAAGTCCCTTTCCTTGAAAGTTCATGTCTTCGATCACATTGGGGCTTTTTCCCGTTCGGTCAATCGCGATCGACTGGATCCGCCGTTCGTGCACAATGATTTCATACAAAACGCTGGGCTGAACCGCCGAAGTTCTTTCGTTCGTAACCGAATCGCCCAACGGTGAAACCGTCCGAACAGTCTCCGTGCGAGTCGCGCCCGCATCTCGTTTCAACGTAACGGCAACCGCCAATGATGGCGGGACCGTCTTTTGCCACGATCGATTCGATTGCAATTCAACAAGCGTAACGATCAGTGGTCTTGGTCCACTATTGAGCAGTTCGACCTTGACCGGTGCCAAAGCAGGTTTGGGGTTCGTCGTGGAATCGATCACAACAGACTGCAACGGCCGAGGCCGAATGGTTGGTCCGTAGATATTCGCGCCCGGAAGGTACGGACCACTGAAACCGCCAGTGCCGCTTAGAACTGGTGGCAAGACTGGAATCGGTCGTCGTCTTGCTGGGCGAACACGCCGAATCGAATTTACAAACCTGGGTACCCGATCATCAAAATCAGCGTACCGCAGAGCACCACGTCCGCTTCTGGGAAAGAGCAAAGCACGGTTGAGATAAGAGTTGTAGTATCCCACCCAGACTCGATCCAACGAATCGTATCGGGAATCTCGAGTGAATTGAATCTGTTGGCCAGTCACCTCGTTTACCAACAAGCGTCCCAAATCGATGTGGACACTTGCGGAGACTCTCCCGGAATTGTCAACGAGTTCAAATCGCTGAGCCGCTCCGGTGCTGCCAATGAACAATGCGATTAGAAAGAGTATGTTTCGCATATAACAAATCCGATGAGACAGCGAACGCGATTGCTGCGAACGCAAAAAGGTCAATCGATCCCAACCAATTTCCATTCTACGCGCAAACAAGCGAACCATACAAACGGCAAACGGATTTTACAGCAGTTCAACCGGCCCTGGCCGAAGTATTCACTTTGGGCTGTTTGCGTTCTTCATGAATTCCAAAGACTTTTTGTGCACGTTGCCATCGTTCATCAGCAACGTATGCATCACAGGCACGACCTCGAACTGCGCAGCACCCTTCAGCTTTGCTTCTTCAACGGTGACCAAGTAATCGTTTCCCGAATCAATGAGAGGGTTTTGTAATTTGTTATCCGAAACATCGCCCGCAAAAATCATGAAGGGAAACTTTGGCGTCGCAAGCTTCCTTTCAAAGTCCTGCCATTCTTTACCAAGCTGCATGCCACCTTTGCCCGCGATCAGACCGTACAACCCGGTTGGTGCAAGTCGTCGCGCGATCGCTGCACCCTGATTTGGCGGGCCCAGCATCACCATCGATTCGCTACGCAGCAAGATTCCTTGCGGATCCGCACTTCCAAGTTCACCAAGCATTCGGCGGACAACGATGTTGCCCATGCTATGTCCAACGAAGCTCAAGCGACTGGAACCGGGCCAGTCTTCAATCAATTCTTGAAGCGCCTGCGCGTGGTTGTCAATCGATCGTCGCGAGCTTGCGTAAGAAAACCGAACGGTGTTTTTGAATTCTGCATTCTGCAAAGCGTCATCAAACGGCTTCATTGACCGGCCGGTTCGCATCAACCCATGCAGCAAGACTACCACGTGATCGTTTGCCTTTAATTTGGCCTTTGGCTTCACGTTTTCCAATTCAGCCAAGCACTGTTTTTTTGTGCCCCAGGCGATTCGGACATCCTTATTATTCAGCAATCGCCAATGACCGGTCGCAGCATGCTGTTGAACTCGAAAGCCCTCCCGATTTCGATAGTCGGTCCAAAGCTGGGCTCCGCCCAGTGTGGGCAACGGAATGTTGATTTGCGAACTCACATCGGCCTCCTGCTGTGCCTGTATCAAGCTTGGTGAACAAAAGACAAGCGGAAGAAAAATTGCAACGATTCGTGTCAACATATACGTTCAGCCCAAGGGTAAATTGGTCAGGACAAATCAGTTTTTAAAATTGGGTCATTTTTGGTAACCCGAAGCGTGAGCGAGGGACCGAGTCAATATCGATTGTCCCTCGCTCACGCATTTTGGAGTTGCGTTTTTTTGGTAGGCCGGACCGAGGACGCAATACGTGCCGGAACAGCGCAAACGCCTCCACTGTATCGCAGAGACTACACTATCAACGACGTTTCTACTTGCGTCCGAAGTTCCGGCAATTGCAGCGTTTGCTCGGTCCGGCCTACACCAAAAGCGAAACTCCAAACCAACGCGTCGGGTTACCATTTCTTTGCCAGGGTTAATTGGTTCG
>CAYNNP010000139.1:0-13949 GCA_964398215.1 uncultured Pirellulaceae bacterium
CAGGGCAAAGCAGTTTTCCAAACTGCTTGAAGTAGCTCGGCTCTCCGAGCCGAGAAATCGCCAGGTCTCGGCTGGGACAGCCGAGCTACTATGTTGCCTACCTTGAAAAGCTGATTTGCCCTGTGACTGGCGGTTGCCCGATATTCTTCGTGTACTCGGCGCATGACGATAAAGTCGCTAGTGTTCATGTGCTTATATTCCATTTTTGCCAAGCGGTGCGGAGCTTCGTCGTGGCCGAGCCCAAAATTGACTCGCTAGTTGATCCAACCTTTTTGTTTCGATTCCAGATTCCGTTGGCCAAAGTAGCCTTGGGCTGGTCGCAAAAGGGCTTGCAGTTACCCGACAAATGCCAACTGCCATCGTTTGGCGAAATGGCGAATCGGCCGGTCTTTGCCGATGTGCGAATGGGCTGGAACAAAACCGGTATCGGTATTCAAGTTTTAGTCAAAGGCAAGCGTCAGATGCCGTGGTGCCGTGACACGCGGCTGGACGAAAGTGACGGCATTCACGTATGGATTGATACACGCTGCAGTCCTGGTATTCATCGTGCCACGCAATTTTGCCATCGATTTTTGTGGATGCCCGTTGGCGGCGGGCCGCGACGTGATCGGCCGATCGCGACACTCGTCCCCATCAACCGAGCTCGCCAAAACCCAAAGTCGATTCCCAGTGATGGGTTGAAGATTGCGGCAGCTCCCAAACACGATGGATATGCACTGTCAGGCTTCATTTCGGCGAGCGCATTGACTGGCTTTTCACCCGAAGACCAGCCCCGAATTGGGTTGTATTACGCTGTCGTGGACCGGGAACTTGGTTGGCAAACGTTCTCGCTGGGTCCTGACTATCCAGTTGTAGAAGACCCCAGTTTGTGGGGTGAGGCTGTGCTCAGTTAAGCCTCTTTGAACGCCAGCCGAGAGCCAAGTCACGATTTCATCTGAAAAATGCGGGTTCTGAGCACATCTGCCAGTTACCTTTCGCGTCTTGATTTATAGAATTTGGGTAGTCTTGAAAGCCCAAATGATCGATACCATCGGTACAGTCTGTTCCCTAAGTAGCTGCGGCCAAGAAAAAATTAGCTTGCCAGAACCTATATGACCACCACAACAAAGACGTCAAAGGACGTCCAATCTGTTTCCGGAATCACCGTTCGACTCGCTGGCGACTCCGGCGACGGGATGCAACTACTGGGAACACAGCTGACAAACACCAGTGCACTTGCTGGCAATGATGTCGCAACATTCCCTGACTTCCCGGCCGAAATCCGTGCTCCCAAAGGAACTCGTGCTGGCGTCTCTGGCTTTCAAGTTCAATTTGCTAGCCAAGAAATCTTTACGCCCGGCGATACGCTGGACGCGCTCGTGGTGATGAACCCAGCTGCGATGGTCACCAATATCAGTGACCTGCGGAAGGGCGGGATTTTGATCGCGAACGAAGACGGCTTCAATGACAAGGAATTCAAGTTGGCGAAGGTCGACGCGAATCCTTTAGAGGCCGACGTGATCAACCAAGAGTACCGGGTCATCAAAGTCCAGATGACCAAGTTGACTCGTGAAGCTGTCAAAGAACACGGGCTTAGCACGAAAGTCGCTGACCGCTGCAAGAACTTTTTTGCAATGGGACTTGTCTACTGGTTGTTTGGCCGATCCCTGGACCCAACGCTCCGGTTCATCGAGAACAAATTTGGCAAGAAGCCAGAGCTTGCTGCGGCCAACATATCGGCGCTTCGCGCAGGCTGGGCGTATGGTGAAACCACCGAGGCTTTCGGTGAAAGTTATCAAGTTGACGCTGCTACGCTTGAGCCAGGCAACTACCGCAACATCATGGGCAACCAAGCATTGGCGTGGGGTTTGATCACTGCTTCAAAGCTTAGCGGCAAGGATCTGTTTTACGGCACTTACCCGATCACGCCTGCCAGCGACATTCTGCACGAACTGACGAAGTACAAGAATTTTTCTGTACGAACATTTCAAGCGGAAGACGAGATCGCTGCCGTGTGTTCTGCCATCGGCGCAGCGTTTGGCGGTGCAATGGGCGTGACCGCAAGTAGCGGTCCTGGCATCGCACTCAAAGGCGAAGCGATGGGACTGGGGATGATTTTAGAATTGCCCATGATCATCGTGAACGTACAGCGCGGGGGTCCTAGCACTGGGCTGCCAACCAAGACCGAGCAGAGTGATTTGCTGCAAAGTATGTTTGGCCGGAACGGTGAATCGCCACTTCCGATCTTGGCGCCGCGATCACCCGGCGATTGCTTTGACATGGCGATCGAAGCTTGGCGATTGGCGACCGAATGCATGGTTCCTGTGATCTTGCTGTCCGATGGATACATTGCAAACGGTAGCGAACCGTGGAAGATCCCAGAGATGAGTTCGTTGCCAGCGATTCCGGTTTCGCACCCAGAGGGAGCGGACCCGTCGGAGCCGTTCATGCCTTACGCGCGTGACGAAAACCTGGCCAGACCGTGGGCAATTCCCGGCACCGAAGGCTTAATGCACCGCGTTGGTGGGCTAGAGAAAGAAGACTTGACTGGTAATGTCAGCTACGACCCTGACAACCACCAAAAGATGACGGATCTGCGGCAAGCGAAAATTGCAAAGATCGCAGAACGTATTCCCGAGCAGGATGTGTTTGGCGAAACATCGGGAGACGTCTTGGTCGTTTCATGGGGCGGAACTTATGGTGCATGTCATACCGCTGTCCAGCGTTGCCAAGAAAACGGCAAGAGTGTCAGCCATGCTCATATCCGCTATATGAATCCGCTGCCGTCCAATATTGGCGAACTGCTGAAATCGTTCCGCACAGTTTTGGTTCCCGAACTGAACATGGGACAACTTCGCTTGCTACTACGATCAGAGTTCTTGGTCGACTGCGTTGGCATCAACAAAGTCAAAGGCAAGCCGTTCACAGTTGGCGAACTGGTCGACGGCATCGAAGAACATCTTAGTGTTATCACTACCAAGGCGGCGGGATAAACCGCACGCATCATTTAGTATCCCTTTTCAAACGAACAACTGACTCTCAATTCATTCCGACGCCATGTCTCTTCCTGTATTAAAAGCATCTGATTTTGCATCCGACCAAGACATCCGATGGTGTCCTGGATGCGGCGACTATTCGATTTTGGCACAGATGAAAAAGGTCTTGCCTGACCTGGGTGTGCCTCGCGAAAAGATCGTATTTATCAGCGGCATTGGATGCAGCAGTCGTTTTCCGTACTACATGAATACGTACGGCATGCACAGCATTCACGGACGCGCGCCGACTTTTGCAACTGGATTGAAATCAACGCGCCCCGATTTGATGGTCTGGGTAATCACAGGTGACGGCGACGCTCTTTCGATCGGCGGGAATCACTTCATTCATGCTTTGCGTCGTAACGTCGACGTGAATATCGTCTTGTTCAATAACCGCATCTATGGATTGACCAAGGGACAATACAGCCCGACCAGCGAGCATGGAAAAGTAACCAAGAGTACGCCGATGGGATCGATTGACCATCCGCTCAGTCCGCTCTCGGTTGCTTTGGCCGCAGAAGCAACATTTGTTGCCCGTAGTATGGATGCACACGTCAAGCACTTAGGCGAAACGCTCAAGCGAGCGAGCGCACACAAAGGCACTTCGCTGGTCGAGGTTTACCAAAACTGCAATGTGTTCAATGACGGTGCGATGGCTTACGCCCAAGAAAAGAAGCAGCGTCCAGAAAACGTTGTAGAACTCCAGCATGGCAAACCGCTCGTGTTTGCTGGCGGCGAGAAGGGTGTTCGGTTGGTCGGCACACGACTGGAAGTGGTCAATACTGCTGATGTACCTGCGGACGATCTGCTGATTCATGACGAAAAGGATCCGAACCCTTCGATCCAAATGATGCTAGCCCGAATGCGCTATCCAGAAATGCCAGAACCGATCGGGGTTCTGCGAGCCGTTGAAGGCGTGCCAACTTACGACGAACAAATCAATTCGCAGGTCACATCTGCGGTCGCCAATCAAGGCGAAGGTGATTTGAGCAAGTTGTTCAACGCCGGCGAGACCTGGACCGTTTCCTAATCAGGCCGTAGCCGGAGTCGCCAGACTTCGGGCTTCAACCAACCAGCCTGAATTCTGGCGAATCCAGCTACTGCTTGTTGGGGCCGCCTGAGTTGTCGAAGGTTGTTTCGATCTCGCGGTAGTTTGCCAGCATGTCGTCTAGCTGTCCTCGCAGTTTGTCGAGGTCGCGGCCGTTGTCCAGCGATTCGGCCAGGATCGGACGGAGCCATTCTTGCATCAAGTGAAATTGGCCTTTGATCAAGTCTGCCAAGACTCGAGGCACCTTGTGCTGCACGAACACCTTTTGGTCTGGCGGTGTCAGAGCCTGTTGCTCGCTGATTTTTTGCAGTTGTTGGCCGGTCTTTCCTAGCGTCTGTGACAACTGTTCGCCTGAGCTAACCAGACTTTGCCGGAGCGAGTCTAGCCGAGCATCCATTCGTTCTTCGGCGCCGTCGTCGCGGGTTGCGATCGCTTTGCTGATCACGCTGCGAATCGATTCCAATCCGTCTCGCATCGCTCCCAGTTGACGCATCAGCTGAGCGGCTTGGTCTTCGTTGTCCATGCCAGCCATGCGAACGCTTTCGACATACGCATACTTGATCGAATCCCAACGCTCTTGTTCTTCTGGCGTCAGGATGCCCATCAGTTCCTTGAACTTCAAAACGTTGGCTTCATTATCGGTTGTCAACGTTTGAGCGTCTTGTTCGTAGCTGCCGATGATCAGCGTTTGAAGCTCGGAATCGTTCATGACACCAGCGACTTTCTCTGCCATCCGATTCATATTCCGGTACGAACCCTGCAGCTTGAACGGCGGTTCGGTTCGGTACGCGTCGGCCTGCGCGGCACTGCGAATGTAAGCCCTGTTGACCCGAAGAACGACATCGCGAACGCGAAGCAGTTTTCGCATCACTTCGTACATCTCGCGAACTTCGTCCATCGAAATATTGCTTTCCAGCTCAAGGCCTTCCATTGAATCTCGCTGAGCAGCCATGACGATCGCGCGAGCGTCTTCTGGCGGAGCGTTGGACAATGGTGCGAGCGTACGGTTGCTGGTCAAGCAATTTTCCAGGTAACTCATCTCAAATGCGTCTGCCGAATCGCCAATGATCTCGCCTAAGTTGTAGACATCGGCACGGTTCGACAGCATATCGGGAATCTGAAAACGGTCGCCGCTTTCAGTGTACGGGTTGCCCGCCATGACGACGGCGACGCGGCGGCCACGCAAATCATAGGTCCGCGTTTTGCCGTTGCGGACGCCTTCGATTTTTCGCGTGGCATCACACAGAGAGATAAACTTTTGCAGCAATTCTGGATTCGTGTGCTGAATATCATCCAAGTACAGCATCACATTGTCGCCCATTTCCAAGGCCAGATTCAATCGCTCGATTTCTTCGCGAGCCGCCGCATTGGGCGCTTCGGACGGATCCAGCGAAGTCACCGCGTGTCCGATCGCAGGACCATTGATCTTCATGAATACCACGCCCAAACGATTGGCGATGTACTCCATCAGAGTCGTTTTACCGTACCCTGGCGGCGAGATTAGCAGCAGCAAACCCATTCGGTCAGTACGCTTGTCTTCGCCCGCTGACCCCATTTGTTTGGCAAGGTTGTCACCAATCATTGGCAAGTAAACTTCGTCCAGCAAACGGTTCCGCACAAAGCTAGTCAGCACCCGCGGTTTGAATTCGTCCAACCGCATGTCTTCGCGTGACGTTTCGACGACATGCGCCTTTGTCTCTTGAAGCAAGCGATATCGGGGCACGACGTCTTCGCTGAAATGCTGAACTCGGCGGATCAAATCGTGATAGTGCAATGCATACTTGCCGCTTTGGATCACGCCGTGGCTCCCAGCCATGCCTGTTAATTCGGCAGCGACAGCGGCATCGGCAACGCGGAACGAAGTGGTCGCTCCGGCTTGGATGATCATCGCTAATTCGTCGCGGTAGGCTGCAATCGGGTCGACATCACTGCCGGCTTCGTGCGTTTGGATGAAAGCATCGGCCCAGTTCCGAGCCAAAATGAAGCCACGTACAGGATCTGTGTCAGCGCTCTTGATCGCTCCGGTCAACAACTTTGATCGTTCGGCATCGGGGATCGAATCAATAAATTTGCCAAACAACTTTTTCGCGCGACCACTGATAACTGTCTTTTTGGGTGTCGCAATCAGCTGATCGAACAGGTACTCCGACAGCCGTGCTGTATTCACGTCGCGCCCAAAGACGTTTTGCAGATCGTCGATATGTTGTTCCACCAATTCCGTCAGTCGGCTGCGGAATTCGACAGCGGGCTTGGCATGCGGATAGGCTTTGGCAAGTTTCGCAAACCCACCGATCCAATCCGTCATCGCTTTGCGTTCTTTGGCTGGCAAAAGACGATTGAACCACAACAATGCGGCCGCTCGCAATGTTGGTGTGTATTTCAAGAGCCCAATGGATTCGTCGATTTCGACCAGGCCCTGCAAAATCAGAGCCGCGTCATGATCGTGGACGCCTTTCGCGTACCCTTCCTCGAACCGGCCACCGATTTTTGTTTGTACATAGCTCGCGTCGATCGCGGTTGGGTCCAGCTTTTCGCCATCGGAGCGGGCGGCGTTGAAAAGATCGACGGCCAAGTACTCCGCGCGATAAACTTCGGCGTTCTCGCTAACGAGTTCCTGATTCCAGAGCTCTTTGGCATCCACCAAGGCGGCTTCATGGATCGCTTCAAAGAACTGGGTGCCTGTAAGGTGCAAGCACATTTCACCGCCACGAACGACGGTCGTCAAATCCAACGGTTGTGTATTGACGGCGAATCGTTGTGTACCAAGACGGATGATATCGCCGCCATCCTCGTACAAGTCCTGGCGGTCTTTTAGTTGCCGTGTCGCGTCCTCACGAATCGTCTTCATCCGACTCTGAAGATCTTCAACGCGCACTGCGTCGTCCAGGTCTTGCAACTGATCGATGATGTCGCGAACCTTTTCGACCATCAAGTCGCCAGCGAAATACGCGGCAATCTCGTCGGCCGACTCCATGTTCCCGACGCGTGTATTGATGCCCTTTAGGATTCGATTGGCCGCTGAAGCCAATGACTCGGCGCGGCGATTACGTTTCTCCACCAAGGCGACTTTACGAGACTCAAAGGCCGCGTAGACCTCTTCGCGCCGGGTGGCTAGCTGGATCACGAACTCGTCGAACTCAGCGAATCGGCCCTCCAGTTCTTCTAGTTGAACCATGACCTTGGTCAGGTATTCATCGCATCGTTCCGGAGAATCGCAAACGTCCAGGTACCCCGACGTGGTTTGTTCCAGCAGTTTTAGCTGGGAGGCAAACTCTGCTTGGCCCTCGACACTGACCAATTCGGTCACGCGTGCTTTCAATCCACTTCGGACACGATTCAATGAAGCGAAGACGTCACCGATCGCGTCGATGATTTCGGTTCGCTTGGTTGCGTCGTCAATCCGCAAGTTACTGACGGTCTCAGTCAGTAACTCCAGTTGCGATCCAGCGGTGTCAATTTCTTCTTCCAAGACCTTTGCCTCGGCAACGGTCGCGACCGTATCGATTTTGCCGCTCGCTTCAGCCACGCGTTCGGAATACGGATCCAGGGCTCCTGGAGTCAGCAAGAAATCAACGCATCGCCGACTCAATCGTTCACTGCGCTCGGCGGTTTCTTTCTCCAAAGATTCCACGATCGCAAGATCGACGTAACGCAGTTCCTTTAAACCCAGCGCATGGCCACGCTGCTCTCGCAGTTGGGCCAACGAGCCAACGAAATCATCGATCGACTCGAATCGGCTGCGTTCAATGCTCTTGATCAGTTCGGCGATCGCGGTTTTGACTTCACCAGTTCGTTTTTTGGTGTCACGACGAACGCGGGTCACTTTTTCGAATTCTTCGACAGCAGCGTTGGCTGCTTCGCGAATTTTCGTCAGCGGAATCGCAAGGTTCTCGGTTTCGTCTTTGTTGATCCAGAAAAAGCTGTCCAACAGATCCGACGCCTTTTTGGACAAGTCCACGTACAGCCCGTCGTAACTATCGTCCTTGTCGATCAACTGCAGCAGTTCGCTACACTCGGCCATTCCCGCAACGATTTCTTTATTGCCGATTTTGAACAGCAGTGAATCGGTTTGATTGTCGGGATTGAAGTCCGCGCCGGTGAACGGCGTTTGCCAAATCTGAATCGCGTGATGTTTCTGCGCATCCTCTTGCGACTTGAAACACACCATTTCGCCCGCTTCAAAAAACGTTTGCCCGTGGCAGACCAGCGGTGTTTCGACCGTCTGCTTGATCACGTTGTAACGAAGCTGTGCGTACGTACCGGACTCGGGCGTATAGAAAAGGTACAAGTAGTCTTCGCCGTTGGGTGACGCGACGGTACGCTGGAAACGCATGTCGGTCAAACCGTGATCGAACCGCTTGAACTCGCCCGTCTGCAAGTAATATCCGCCTGGGAAAATCAAGCCTTGGTCGCCGGGCAACATCACGCACGATTGTTCGATCTCGTCCAGTCTCATCGCCTGCTGGATCTTGCCGTTGTAAACCAAGTATCGTGTTTTTTCTTCTTGATACGGTTTCATCTTCAGCAAAACCAGATTGCCGATGATCGCATAATGGATCTCGGCATCGTCCAGCGTTTGATCAGGATGGTCGACCGGTTCGGCGTAAATACCTTCGCCGGAATCCGTGTTGTTTTCGACCTTCACGGTCAAATCGCCGCCAACCGTTTCGACAAACACGATGTCATCGATCGAAATGTGAGGGTGCGAACCGTAGCGATGTTGATCGCGAGTCGTTCGTGTCCAGCGAAACTCGTGCTGAGCCGGTTCTTTGACTTCGTGATCGCTGCGATTGTCGATGTATTCGATTTCAGTCGGTGTCACGCGCCATTTAAACGTCTTGATGTCGTTGGCGGTCTTTCCGACTTGGAAAACCATGTGCAGCATTGGTCCGCTGCGATAGAACCGACTGAACGTCGTGCCTTTATAAAAGCGATACAGTTCGTCAAAGTCGCTGCTGAATTTGTCGTCACCGATCAATTCAAGCGTGTCGGTGTGGAATTGGTTGTCGGCGAATCGATAAGCCGAAAACACATCAGCGACGTTGATGTCGGTTTTCAAGCCGAATTGAACGTTGTACCCGAACAGAAATCGGTCGCCAATGGAAACCAAGTCGCGCGGGATGCAATTGTGCTCAGTCGAAACGCGTTCGGTGGAAAGCAGTTTGGTTTCGATATTGCCGAAAACATCGGCGCGAGCCAAGTTTAACTTGGCAAGCCGTTCACGCAAATCATTCGACGCATCGCGAAGACGATTGCGCAGTACTTCGTAGGTGCCGGCAGCAAGTTGTGATTCGGACATGATGTTTTATTGTCGTCGCTTGTCTGGCGTGCGAACGCTAGGTGTTTGGTTACATGAATGGGCAAGGCATCGGTCGCGTCTTGTGCAAATCGACCGGTCGTGTGCCGGTCAACGATGACAGGCGCGGTGCACTTGCCATGCGTTTGCCAATCAAAACAGCATCCCAGGTCTCTCTCCCGAGGCAAGCCCGAGTAGAGAGGATTTTGGATGCGTGCGTGCGAGCCGTTAGGCCTTGCCGGCTTTTGGCGATCCATTGCTGGCGACCTTGTTGCTGGTCAGCAGACGGCCAGCCTTTTGATCCGCAACCTTGGCACTGCCAGCTGCACCTAGCAAGCTAGTTAGCTGGGTGCGAACGTCGTCGGTCGTGGCCAGACCCATCATTTTGGCAATCAAAGCGGCGATCGAAAGATCTTTCACGCCGTCAGTGTCCAAATTGAAGTGGTCGAGCATGCCGCTAAGCTGATCGCTAAAGTACTCCGCATTCCCATCGAAGAACGTGTCCTTGATGTCGGTTGCCACACGGCTGTTGTAGACGAATCGGTCGATCGCCTTGCCGCCTTTGACAGCCGAAGTAATCTGGTCGAAGAATTCGCCATCGCCACCGACAATGTCGATACGCGCTGCTTTGAGTGCTTCGCCAACCACGCCAGCTTGACTCTCCGCGATTCCACGCTGAGCATCGATTGCAGCGATCTCGACATCCTTTTCTTTGGTAAGCGTCAACTTGAACTCTTCGTGCTCTTTGCCCACGCTGTCCAGCAGCTTCATCGCTTCGGCCTTTTGCGTGATGCCATCGGCTTCGGCGCGGTACTTCTCCAAGTCCACGTTGGCTTCGGCCAAACCTTGCTTTTCGACCGCAGTCGCTTTCGCCTCGATACCCTTTGCTTCGGCAACAGCCTTTTTCTCAAAGACCACAGCTTCCGCACTGCCCTCTTTCTCTAGACTGACAGCTTTCGCTTCCTGGACCGTCGCTTCGGCTAGGCCAGCAGCAGCTTTGGTAGCGGCTTCGCCTTCGGCCAACATCTTCTTTGCAGAAGCGTCTTTTTCGGCCGCGTCGCGTTTCGCCTCGGCTTCGATACGAACCTTTTCCGCCAACATCTCGCTAGCATCACGTTCGGCCTGAGCCAATTTGGTTTGGCGAATCAGCTCTTCTTCGGCCTTCATTTCTGCAGCCGTAACCTGAACCTTCTTCAGACGCTCGGCCTGCGCGACTTCTTCGGTATCCTTGATCCGCTCCTTTTCTTCGACCACGGCACGTTCAACAGCGACCCGTTCGCGAATCACTTCTTGGATATTCCGCTTTTCGGTTTCGATTGCCTTTTCTTTTTCGACTTCTGCAACGCCAACCAGTCGCATTCGTTCGGTCGCTTCCAATTCGCGATCACGATTCACACGCTCCAGTTCAACCGCGTCTGTCTTTTCTTTGCTACGCTGAGCAACCAAGACCTGTCGCATTTTGTTTTCTTCCGCGACGCCCAGTTCTTCTTCGGTAGCGATTCGAGCTCGCTCCGATTCCAGACGTTGCTCTTCTTCGACCTTTTTAGCGGAAGCCTGCTCGCGAGCCGAAACCTCAGCAATTTCACGCTTCTGCTTCTCGACCGCTTCAACCCGCTGACGTTCCAGAGAAAGAATCGTTTCTTCCGCCTCGACATCCTGCTTCTTCAGCGTCTTTTCTTTGTCACGTGTGAATTGGTTTTCCTTGACCTTTTCGTTCGACGTCAATTCCGTGATCTTCTTGATGCCTTCTGCGTCCAAGATATTGGTTGGGCTAAGCAATTCGATCGGAGTTTGTTCCAAGTAATCGATCGCCGCGTCATCAAGACAGTAACCGTTTAGATCGGTACCGATGACTTTCAGAATTTCGTCTTTGAACTTATCGCGTTGGTCATACAGTTCTACAAAGTCAAATTGCTTGCCCACCGTCTTGAGTGCCTCAGAGAACTTGGCGTCGAACAATTCACGCAACGTCTCCAGTTCGCTACAACGCCGTGCACCGATCGACTGGGCGACCTCTTTCATTTCTTCTTCCTTGTTATTCACACGGATGAAGAATGCCACTTTGATGTCAGCTCGAATATTGTCTTTACAAATCAAACCCTCACTACCCTGTCGGCTGATTTCAAAGCTCTTGAGTGTCAGGTCCATGTGTTCGACGCGGTTGATCACTGGATAGACCAGCATGCCGCCAGCGGTTTGGACAGCCATTCCGCCCATTCCGGTTTTGACGATTGCCTTGTCAGGCCCAACCACGATGTAACACCGCCGCACGACGGTAACGATCACGACCACCAATACGATGAAGGCGACGATAACACCAATTGCTAATTCCATGTTCAGTTCTCCGATTTTATTTCTGTGACGGTGTAGATTTTTTTGTCAGCGTCGTAGTCAACGATTCTTGCTTCGGTTCCACGGGACAGGGAGGAACTCTTGGTGCGTACATTCAGAAGCAACGGTGATGCTTCTGTGCGAAATTTAGCTTGCCCGGAAGTGGGGGTCGCTTCGAGGGACGAAATTTCGCAAGTACAACCAACAATTCTTCGATTGTCGTATCCTGGTTTTGGTGTAAACGCACTGACCATGGGGTTGGTAACCAGTTTTGTGATTACAACCGCCATAACCGCGTTACGTATCGAAAGCAGGATAGTTGGAAGTAGCTCGGCCGAGTACCTTTGCTTGTCAAATGAATGCCAAAGTACGTATGCCAATGCCCAAAAGGAGGCTGTGAATACGCCGCCCCAAATTGCGATCGGCACGCGGCCAAAGTTGGTCCATTTGACGGTCAAGGCGCCCAAGCTGGCCAGCAAACCCTGCCCGCTAAGTTCTAGTCCAACATCCCCATCGGATACAGCAAACTCGCCAGCATCCAAATTCGGTGTGTGAACAGAAGGATCGATATCCAAATCTAGGTCGACGTCAACATCCAGATCCAAGTCCAGATCGACGTCTGCATCCATTCCCAAGTCAACGAATCCAAACAAAGCCACCACGGCATAGACGCACATCAAACTGAACAGCACTGACGCTGGCCAGAGGGGACCGACGAATAGTTCAGTTTCGACTTGATTTAGAAATTCTTCCACGACTCTCAAGCTCCTTGAGACAATTGGCCCGTACAGTAGACCTTTAGCTTACGTATATGGCATCAACGCCAAGCCGCTGGGGCGCTCAAGTCGATTGATTTTGGCCAAATTCCGGGTTCGTCGCCTTAGACTTGCAACCTAGCGAATGCCATTCTGAGCCACCCGACCATCGCCGCCGTCGTCCTGGGTCTCTGCGATCCAAAATCTCACCAGCCGAATCTGGCGACCAAGGCTCCGATCTCACACCTCGCGATTCGAAAGACCAGGTCATGCCTTGTGAAGCAGGAGTGCGTCTGCGCGAACTACGCTTCGCATCTAATTTGGCGGGCTTGGTGTTGCTTGGATGAACATTCGGCCACTCGGTTGTGGTCCACAGTGGAAATAAAAAGAAGTTTTATTTTTCTTAGTTCAGCGACTCAGCCAGCGAGCCTTAGCCACCAGCGCTGGCTACCAGCGCGCCAGAGATGAAGCCAACCCATACGACCACGTATACCAGAACCGGACTATCAATCGGTTTGTCTTTTTGTGCAGTTGCCATGCTGTTCTCCAATGGATCAATGCGTGTTGCGCTAGTCCGTTAGCGAAGAAACAAAAGCCTGGGTAAGTGACGCGAATCCATCAGCCTAATCTGGCACTGACAGAGCAAGTAAATCTCTGCGTCGACTTGGCCCACTTACCCCATAAACGGATTCAATTTCAAAACCGGACAACTAATTTCCCGGGATGATTACTGCCCATTTTTCGCCGTAGAAATTCGCGCATCAACTTGTAGCTTGTGTCATCTACCAGGAAATACTGATTCCAAGTTCTGACCCCATTCAAGTCGAGAGATAACCATGCGAATTCCAAAAGTAGTTGTTTTAGCCATCGCCTTGCCGCTTCTGATTCAAGCAACAAATGCACGCGGCGACGGATCCGCTCTCAAGTTGCACGTCCACCAAAAAGGCCGTTTCGAAGCGATGATGCCTTCTTCGGCGGTCGATTCAGTGGTCAACGGCAAAGAACTCGTTGACATGAAATTCATATCAGAAGCCTTGGCCGATAATGTTTCTTATCGCGTTCGCGTGCAAGTCATTTCACCTATCGACCTAGGTGACAAACTCACAAAACAAATGTCGCAGAACTACTTGGCTCAAGCTCGCAAGGCTCACACTCGGGCTTCTGGCAACCGATTGGAGAAGGACATCGAATTCAAACAGCATGGATTTGATTGCGCCGAGTTTTCCTATGCTCTCAAAAACGGAATATCGATACGTCATCGAATCATGTTCGATGGCCTGCGGCTTTACTTGGCATCTGTGGCTGGCTCTCCGCAATCGATCAAGGCAGCAGCGGCAGAGTCGTTTCTGGATTCAGTTGGCCCCAAGGGTGCTAACGCAAAGAAAGCGGCATCGCCCAGAAAAGTGTCCGTCGCACCCCAGCCCGTTCCTTCAGACATGAAGCGATCGTCCAGAAAACCGGTCGCCGGAACCATGAAGCGATCGCCTAGAAAAGCGGCCGCCACA
>CAYNNP010000139.1:14049-17397 GCA_964398215.1 uncultured Pirellulaceae bacterium
GGCGATAACGATTTCACTCTGTCAGAGGATGCCACCAGGTTTCTTGACTCTTTACGGGTCCTTGAAACGAAGTAATCGAAATCTGATTAGCTTCAGTAGTTGGTAACGCGAAAGCTGCCAAAGAGATTCGCTGGCAGCGTACTCGCGTCGGATGCAAAGAGGTCAAAAACTGCGGCAAGCAACTGGCCCTAGATGTAAAACATCATCGCGTCACCACTGCCGCATTTTTCCATCAAGTCGCTCAATCGCGCTTGGGAAAGGACACGCCGGGATGCCTCCGACGCGTTGTCCCAGTACTCTTGTAGCACGTCATCTGCCGGCGTCCCGTTGGTGTCTCGTTCACCAGCGGTTTCTTGGCATCCAAGCGCTTCGGCGATGTCCAGCAGTGTGATGTCGGCGGGCGAAGCTGTCAGTCGATAACCACCTTGGCTACCGCGAGTACTTTGCACCCAGCCTGCCGCGCGGAGACTTCGTAGAATCTGCACCAAAAACGGGCCCGGGATCCCATGTCGCTGAGTCATCTCGCTGACGGACACTGGGCGGCTGCCTTGACGCATTGCCAACTCCAGCATTGCCAACGATGCGTAGTGAACTCTCGCTGAAATGATCATTCAAAATCGCCCTAGTCGTGGAGCCCACACTCGGTCTTTTTGAATCCACTCCAACGCCCAGCACGCTCGTCTTCGCCAGGCAATACAGCGCGGGTACAAGGTCGGCAGCCAATGCTGGGGTAACCTTGATCGTGCAGTTCGTTGTACGGAATATTCTCATTGACGATCAGCGACCAAATTTCTTTCTTGGTGCAGTTTGCCAATGGACTGACTTTGACCAATTGAAATTTGCGATCCCAACCAACAATCGGTGCTCGTGCACGATCCTCACTTTGGTCGCGACGAATCGCACTTGCCCAAGCATGAAAACCGCGAGCCGCGTCATGCAGCACACTTAGTTTTCGGTCATAACAACATTGATTCGGATTCGTTTTGTACATCGGACCGCCATTGGCAGCCTCGTACTCCTGGACCGTTTGTGCTGGATACTTGTACTCGACTTCAATCCCATAACGCTGCTTGACCCGCTCACGCAATTCAAGCGTTTCGTCGAACTGGTAACCGGTGTCCAAATTGAAGATCGGAGTTTCCGGTGCGATTTGCGAAAGCATGTGAATGATCGTCATGCCCTCGGGACCAAATGCAGTTGCCATCGTGAATCGCGGAGCAAACCGATCGACGGCCCAACGCAGGATTTCCGATGGAGTCGCTTTCTCCAAAGATTCACTGTCGCGCTGCAGCTCCTTCAAGAACTGATCGGTTGGTACCAGCGGTGGGTCAGCAGCCAACGCACCCTGCGGGCGATCATCGGATACGACTTTCAAAACCGGCAATTCACCACGGTTGGGGTTGGCTGCAGTCTTGGATTTTGAAGTGTTCACGTTGAATTCAATCGTTTTGGCGACGGAGCGTGCGTTACTCATCAGATTCTCGCTCGGGCGATGGCGGTATTTGCAAGCATACCATACATATATGATCTGTTTAGTCAAGTATAGTATCGGCGTGGGGTTTTACGGACTTTAGCGGATGGTGGCAATTCACCTTTGGCGGCGGAAATCGAGCGGTTTGTTGCTGATTTTTCCGGGACAAAACGCAAGCGGCGTCGATTTCAGGGACAGGGCAGAGGGTTGTTTCAAGGTAACCCGACGTGTTAGCGAGGGACCGAGTCAAGACGGTTTGTCCCTCGCTCACGCGTCGGGTTACCAAAATGACCCGAATCAAAAATTGATTTGCCCTGGATTACGGGGATTTTTTGGCAGGCGGTTGGTGCAGCGGGCTGATAGACTTAAATGTCTTGTCTTTTGTCTCGCACCGCTGATTGAGGATGCGTCGATGGTTTCGCGAATCGGATTCACTTTTGCTCTCGTTGGCTTCCTTTCGTTGGTCGCCAATGCCCAAGCCAAATTCACTGAGCTGGACTCGGTGCAAATGAAAAGTGGCGGGTACATTGCGGGCAAAGTTGTCCCAAAGGAATCTGGCATCGTCGTGTATGTGGATTCGGACCTATCGGTCTTTGTTCCAAAGGATCGATTCTCTGTGAAGCTCTCATCGCGATTAGACGAGTATCGACGAAGAGTTGTGCTGGCTGGCAACGATGCTGAAAAGCATTACGAGCTTGGGATTTGGTGCAAGAAGAATGGGCTAGAAGCACAGAACAAGTACCACTATCAGCGAACGATCGCTTTGGACAGCGACCACAGTAAGGCGCGTTCGAATTTGGGATATACGAGGAACGCTACGTCGGGCAAGTGGGTTTTGTATTCTGACAATCAACGAAACCTTGGTTTAGTCCTCCAGGATAGAAAATGGCAGTTACCTGAGAACGTTGCGCGAGCAAAGATGCAAAAGGAAGCCAACGTTGCTGCCAACAAGTGGAATAGTGAACTAAAAAAGATGGTGAAGATTGTCTTGCGCAACAACTCAAAGTCTTCAGAGACGTTGCAAAAAATCAAAGACATCGAAGACCCATTGGCGGCAGGTGCTGTTGCCGAGCAGCTAAGTGATTCAAGAAAAAGCAAGAATCAGAGTCGCGCTTTACGACAGTTGTGGATCGAACTACTGGGGCGCTTTAAGAATACGGTAGCTGTTCAAGCTTTAGTGGAAACTGGCATCGAAGAATCGGATGATTCGATTCGCGAGGCAGCGATGGAAAGCTTAGCTGAATACGGCCACCAAGCCGCTGTTGCGACCTACTTG
This sequence comes from uncultured Pirellulaceae bacterium, assembly GCA_964398215.1. GTDB lineage: Bacteria > Planctomycetota > Planctomycetia > Pirellulales > Pirellulaceae > CAYNNP01. The sequence goes on from CAYNNP010000139.1 coordinate 16,797, forward strand.
GGGATTATCAAATCTGGCGACAAATCGAATCTGTTGGTGCGGCGAGCGCTCCGTGGTCTGAGCTACTTTCCGAATCCCGAATTAGCATTGGACTACGTAGATGCACTTACCACCGTCCACACACAAGCAGTGCCCCAAGGGCCAGGATTGAGCGTTGGACAAGTCAATGGACAATCGGGTTTGGCGACGGGTGGAAAAAAAGAGCCGAAAAAGGAAGCGAAAAACAATGCGGGCGCCCTGACGTTGCTAAAGATGGTTGAGCCTGGTGTGGACTACGGCTACGACCAAAACGCTTGGCGACAACATTTCGCTTCAAAGCTCACCGGATTCGAAGGCAGCCTCCGCCGCGACAACTAGAGTCACGCAGCGCAAGACGATTTTGATTCTGGTCATTTTGGTAACCCGACGCGTGAGTTTTGAAGTTGCGCTTTTGCGGGGTGTTGAGTTTTTCAACACCACAAATTGCGGTGGCCCCACAAACGAATGTCCGTTTAGAAACTGATGTTGCACCACCTTTCGCCAGCCACGAAGTGGCGACAGCATATAGCCTTGGGCGTCAGCCCAAGGTTGCGGCCGGCGCCTATCGGTTTCGTTGGTGGTG
>CAYNNP010000140.1:0-17377 GCA_964398215.1 uncultured Pirellulaceae bacterium
TTTTCCTCACGCGAACTCAAATCCAAGATAGTGAAAATTCGGAAGAATCCCGCCAACTCTCGTTGGGATTTTCCCCGGAACCTGGCATCGTAGTAGTCCGCGACGAATCCCAAATGAACATCTACGGCAGATGATATCCGATTCAACGAAGGTGGATTCGATTTGTCCCCTGCCCAGCCAACGCCTCCATTGTGTCGCAGAGATTACGCTATCAACGACGTTTCTACTTGCGTCCGAAGTTCTGGCAATTGCAGCGTTTGCTTGGTCCGGCCTACCCCAGCGCTTTTTCAGCCTGGGTCAAACTCACAGATTAAATTGTAAAAAATACTTGTTGTTGCTTAAACGCAACGTACTGTTCAATAATCCGTTCAGGTAATCACGGTCGCGTCGGGGGGTGCCGACCGTGATCGCCTGACGTGAGTGCTTTCCAAGCAAGCGGGTCCCGGAAAACGATCCGAAGATTTCTTATGAACTGTCAGCAATTAGCAGCGCGTCTATCTTCACTACAGCCAGAATTGGCTCCATCAGATGTCGCGCGCCTCTGTCTCTTGATCTTTCAGAACTGCCCTGATCCAAATCAACTTTCTGACGAAGCCTATTTGATGGACCAATGGCGAAGCGTCGCTTTTCGCCTTGAGATTGCATCTCAACAACATCTTGGACTGACAGAAGAACTTGAGAATTGGTGCAAAGATGGCCCAATGCAATTTTCGCCGGATCAGCTCTGGACGCTGATTCGTGGAATCAAAGTCCAAAGCAACTATCTGGACTTGTACATTGAATCCAATCCGCCGGAATCAACACTCGTCTACTAGTGCTAGGGCACAGCAGTTTTTCAAACTGCTTAAAGTAGCTCGGCTCTCCGAGCCGAGAAATCGGCAGGTCTCGGCTGGGACAGCCGAGCTACTATGTTGCCTTCCTTGAAAAACTGACTTGACCTAGGCGTCTTGGCGACTTACTCCACGCGTTTCTCGCGAAATGTATTGCTGATTTGACTCACCGAACCTGAAGGGGCGAAAGCCCGTAACCCGCTCGTCTTGTTCGGCTATAATCTTCGTTGATGTAAAGAATTGCAGCAAACCCAGCGATTGGCTGATGCTACGTTGGACCGCGTGCGGTCGCGTCATCCACCAATCATTATCTGAAAAAATGAGCACCCCAAATGTTACGTACGCGCGCTTTATTCGCAGGATGGGTTGTTGTGTTGTTGGTTTCTCCAATGGTACAGCGATCGAGTTTCGCGAGCGATCTGTTTGTCGTTTCAGTGGGCGTTGAACCCTCGCTCTCTGCAAATGGGCAGCGTGATTTATATGGCTGGGATGCGGGGTACATTCGCCGCGCACTGGTTAGTGCCGAACCACTTTACGACACGGTCCATAGCCGAGTCCTGCAGGGCAAAGACGCGCATCTGCAGAACGTAACCGACGCACTTGAATGGCTGCAGAAGCAGGTGAAACCAGCCGATACTGCTGTGGTCTTCTTTTCTGCGCACGGTGACCTTGATAAGAAACGTGGGTTTTATATCCACCTGGCGCAAAGCCCTGGGCAAGCGACTCAGTTGTGGGGAACGGAATTAAGATCCGCGCTGAATAAACTGCCAGGAAAAGTCGCCGTTCTTTTGGATACTTGTCACTCGGGCGCCGCGCTGCCACCTGAAAGCGAGCGGGTCGGCAAAACCAATGACCAAGTGCATTGGCTGTCTGCCTGCAAATCGACAGAGCTTTCGTTCGGGCAATCCAAAGATCGTAAACAGCCTCATGGCCACTTCGTTGTGGCCGTGTGCGAAGGGCTGAGAGGCGCGGCTGACAGTGATCACAATGGAATCGTGACCTTTAGCGAGCTCGCCGATTTTGTTCCTGCTTGCGCGTCGAGATTGGATCGACGCCAACGCGCTGTTTCATACAAACCCAAAGGCCAGTCGATTGAACTAGCGGTAGTCGATCGTGCTTTCGCGCCAGTCAAACGGACTCACAAAACAGTTCCGCACGACCCAGCAAACACGCGCAATCCATTCGGATATGTGGATATCATCAATCCGTTCGGTAGCGAATCTGTCAATTTCGCTGAACAAGTCAAACTGGCGGGAGCCGACGACGATGCGAATGCGGAACAATGGAGCACTTTCCGATCGGCCGAAACTGATATCGCCGGACCGTGGAATGGCCGATGGAACTATGAAACGTCGCCGCAGGAATGGAAAGCTGGCAGGGCAAGGGTTCAGATTATCAAGGATCGCGTTTTCATCGGCTACTACGATGACAGTGGAACTTATCTGATCGAAGCAAAGAGAACGGGGGACCGTTTGATCGGCAGCTATCAGTCCGTTAAACCGTTAGGTCGATCAACGCCGTGGGTTGGACGAATCGTCAGCCCCACGCGAATCGACGGAAGCTGGATCAGCGGACGTTGGGACCTGCGCCGAAAGCCGGTTCGCAAAAAATAGACATCGTTACTTGAGCGTTTTGGTAAATGCGTCGTAACGAGATTGAATGTCTTCCACCTTGGGCGAGTCTCCTTCGCTGACGACTAGGCGATAGGACAACTTCAATGGACGGTCTGCCTTGATGGTCGTCTTGAAGAACGTGCCAAAGCGTCCATAGGGTCGTTCAGAAAACAAAGCCGGCTTGGGCAACGTCGGGTTGTCAAAATATTCGATCGTGTAGCGTTTCCCGTTCAGCTCATACGTCTCGGCGAACCAACTCAAATTGATATGTGGCGGCGGATCACCTTTATCGCCAACTTGAATCGCCTCTTTGGCTTGTGGAAAGTTGGCTGGGCGCAAAAATCGTGCTCCGTTGGCGTCTGCGACAGCTTGAGCGGCTCGGAACTGAAAACCTGCGTGTTGCCGGTCTCCATTGAGTTTGATTTCGCCCACGGCGCTTTCTAGCGTTGACGCCCAATCGATCTGCCAGCCTTTTGTGTTCGGTTCTCGTACCACGCTGACGGTTCGAGTCTCGCGAATCACAGGTTTATCATCGCGATCGTTCCAATGAATTTCAGATGACATGGTCCCGCCGCTCTCATTGGCGGTTTGTGAAAGGAAACTGATATGACGAAGGTGTGCTCCGTTCTTGCAGTGCCAAAAATCCAACTGTTTGCCATCGCCAAATGATGTTTTGTTCCAGCCGACAAACATCCCGCGGTGATGTGTGAACTTCCCGCCGGCGCCTTTGGTGATGACTTCGCCAGATTGAGGGCCAAAGACGTGATGGAAAACTTTGTAAGTATCGTGGACGCTTTCTTTGGTTGATTTGTCGTAGGCGAACATATAACGGATCACCGATTTCTCACCAAACATCAGGTCGCTCGTTCCAGCGGCTTTGTCTGTCTTCCAGTGGAACGTGTCTTGAGACATCGCACTGGAACAGGCTAGTGCGAAAACAAAGCAGCAAAGAAGCGGTGTGATGCGTTTCATGAATCTTTATTAGTGAGAGTTATCCGAGCGTTGGTTTGTGATTGTAACCAATGCTGGCTGGCTCGGGATTTTTTAGGCCCGCGGCCCACACAACCCGTAGCGGTTTCCATAACAAAACTCTCACCAACGCTGGACGTTATCCGGTCAGCAGTACTTGATTCAAACTTTCTGCAAGTCGATATGCGTGCGGCGGTTGTACGCACTGATCATGGTTTCCGTCGATTGAATGCGTCTGAATTCGCTCTCCGACCAAATACTTCCATCCGTAGGTAGGTTCAACGTATCGAGCGCCGATCAGCATTTCATTTTTACTTCGGAACAAGTGCATGACTTGATCCGATTGGGCAATTTGATAGTCAAAGTATCGACGCACGTTCTGTTGAATCAATTCTGGTGGACCCATATTCTCTGCGAATTGAAACTCACCGACTTCTTGTGGCTTGCCCGAGACGCTACGGAATAGTTTTTGGGCAAGTGATTTTGCAAGCTGCCCCATCGATTCGTTATTGCCCAGCCCGCCAATCCGGTTGATCAATCGTCGATGCATTCCTCGAGTCGCCGCGATCGCGCGTTGGCCAGTCGACGCGTGCCGAAAAGAGGCTTCGGTTCCAAAGTCGATGACGCACAGAACATCGACGGGTTTGTTACGCTGCTGCATCTGTTGGCAAATTTCGTACCCCAACAGTGCTCCCCAACAAAACGAAACGACGTAGTGCGGGCCAATGGGGTCATGGTCCAACCATTGGTCAACATAGGCAGCAGCCATTTCACCGAGCGAACGTTTTTCGGCAAGCTCCGCTGGGTCCCAAGTCTGTTGGGTTACGAATTGAGCAAGCCGTGTGTCAAGATGTTGCGACAAATGGTTTGCATAATGGCATTGGCCGCCAATCTCGTGTGCGAATAAAACAGAACCTTGCGCTATGCCGGATCGAATCTCTAATACTTGTTCGGAACGTTGCGTGGTACTTTCAGGCGACGCCTTTTGTGATGCGTTGGTTTTGTTGCGGTCGATTTCAATCAGTTCGCTTAGTGACGATGTCGAAAGCACATCGCTTGGGTCGATCGAAAAACCTTGCTTACGCGCAACCGCGACAAACTGAATACTAGAAAACGAGTCTCCACCCAAGTCAGCAAAACTGTCCGATGGTCGAGCGATTTTGCATCCAAGGATCGACTCGCATAAACGGCAGAGGCGAGCGACGTCGGGATCCACTTGATCTGGGGCGGATCGCTGGTGGGCGGTTTCTGGAATTTGATCAAGTAACTGGCTGCGGTCGATTTTTCCGTTTGCGTTTTTGGGTAACGCATTCACCAAGTTGATTGCGCGCGGCACCAAAGCTGATGGAAGCCGCCCAGACAATTCAGTCCGAATAGATTTTGCCGTTTGATTCACGTCGCTGCAAACCACCCACGCAGTTAGCTGATTGGAACCAGGATTACGGCTCTCATCAGCCGGCAAATCGTTTCGCCGCTCGTTGATGCGTTTCTGCAACAGAGCTCTCTGGCTGGCAGAGAGGTTCTGTATGCGATGGAGCGCTTCATCATGATTCATTTTCAGCTCTCGACTTTGTTGCGCCCAAAAGGACCATCGAATTTGACCACCACGCGTCTTTGGTATCTGGCGGCACAGCCAGCGTTTGGACCTTCATCCGAATTTCTTCAAAATGCTTGAACAGGCTACGTTGGTGCCGACGTGCCAAAGAATCGATCTCGGTTGTCAAATACGTGAACACACCGCCGGGCCGAAGCAGTTTGGCAGCAACTGGAAAGAAGTGTTCCGCGAATGTTGCACTGCCCGCGACGTACTGCATGAATTCTTGTTCGTTCATCGGAAACGCATGAAAGAAAATGCCGTCATAGGTTTTCAATTGGTCCAGCGTGTCTTGCCATAGCCCGGTCACGAGTCGAATGTCTTTGCTGGCGTGCCGTTGCCTCCAAGGATGGAAGTGTTGTTGGATACTGTGCGGGTTGACTTCAACAATCGTGTGCGAGCGGACACCGCGTTCTTGGATCAACTGGGCAGAAACGCCTCGGCCAAATCCAATCTCCAAGATGTCGCCGCCACTCTCTGTGACCCAATCTGCCATCCCGGACATCAACGGAATCTGCCAGTCCTCCATGATCTCTTGATCCTCCAGTTCTTCGTTCACCAAGTCTTTGGGCAGGTGCGGGGAGTCACTGCCGGGCACCATTCCCGATGCAATTTCGCCAAGCGATTCGAAATTGCTGGCTGTTTCGTTTAGGAGTTGATCAAGCATCCATTTGCGTTGTCGCGAATGCGGCGTCTTGATCAATTCATTGAGTTCACCTGCGATTGAAACCGAAAATCGATCGCCTTGGAATTCGACTCGGTCGGTAGGTACGGATGTCGATTCAACTTCGGCAAGCAATTGTTGACTGATATCGTCCGGCAAAGCCGCCAGTTGATGCTCCAGAGTACTGGGACTCTGCTGCTGCACAACTGCAACAGCGACTTCGGTGACACCATCGATCTTGGCGATTGCCGATTCGATCGCTCCCAGCTCAACCCGATGACCATTGATTTTGACTTGATGATCTAGCCGGCCTACGAAGATCAACATCCCCTGGGGGTTGATGACCGCCAAGTCTCCCGTTCGGTAGAATCGCTTGCCATCGATTTGCACGAAACGTTCGTCCGTCAATTTGGGCTGACCGATGTATCCTTTCGCCAAACGCTGGCCACCTACAAAAATTTCGCCAGCAACTCCAATCGGCACTTGGCGGAGGTCTTTATCCAGCAGCCGGATCGTCGCGCCACCAACGGACTTGCCGATTGAAACTTGGCTGACATCTGAATGGACTTCGGTCGCCGTACACCAAACCGATGCTTCAGTCGGACCGTACTCGTTGAACATCGCTGTGCCCGGCAAAACCCGGTGATGCGTTTTTACGGTTGAAAGCGACAGGGATTCGCCGGCAAGAATGACCCGCGAAAGCGATGAAAGTTGCTGATGGTCGCCGAATCGCAGCAGCAAGTCGTACAGCGATGGTAAGCACAGCGTGTCTGAGATTTCTTGCCGACAAATCAGCTCCGATAGTTTCGCGATGTCTTGAAGTTCTGAATCTGCAATCACGAGCGTGCCACCGGTAGTGAGCGTCCAAAACAATCCGGCTACTGAACTATCGAACCAAAACGGCGAGACCATTAGGAAGCGTTTGGGACTGCCTTGATAGAATTCGTTGCGGGCGTCGGTGCTGAGCGCAAGGGCCTGATGGGAGACTGCCACTCCCTTTGGCTGACCAGATGAACCAGAAGTGAAAATCACGTACGCTGAATCTGTTTGCTTTATCTGGACTGGTTCGGTCAAGCTGCCGGGCTGTGCCGCTGTTGATGGATCATGCAGCGAGAGTCGTATGCAGTTTTGCGGAAGTATGCTTTCGGAATCACGATTGTCGACGACAGTTTCGATGCTGAGCGATTCCAGTTGTTCGCCGATGTGAGCAGTTGGGCTTGAAGGGTTGATTGGAACGTAGGCAAGACCAGCTTTTAGGATGCCCAAAATTCCGACTACCGTTTCCACCGATCTGCTGGCCATGATCGCGACAAGCCCGTTGGCGGGGCGTCGCTTCCGCAACGAGTTGGCGATTCGGTTCGCAGCGCTATCGAGATCTTGATAAGTCAAACTGGTGTTTTGATCTACCAAGGCGGTTGCATGAGGCTGCGTATTGGCCATACGCATGATTTCGTCGACGACGTTGGTGTCGGAGTCGCGCAGAGTATCTGAGTCACTAACAATCGCGTGAGCCTGTTGGTCCGCAGAAGTCAGCAACTGGACATCAGCGACGGGAGCATCCGGACTTGCTGCAAATTGTTCTACTATCTTCAACCAGTGGTTCTTGATTCTGCCTGCGTCGTCGACAGAAAAACGCCTGCCAAATTCGATCGAAAATTCAAACTGATCAGTTTCGGTGACGAATAGCGTTAGGTCAAACTTTGGCATGCCCAAGTCGCCAACGGTCACGTTTGCGGTCAGCCCGTCACCTAACTCAACGCTACCGATCGTTGACTGCATCACCAGCATCGTCTGCAACCGGTGTGGCCAAGCTTGGCTTGTGTTGCTGGGATCAATGGATTGAATGAATCGCCGGTGACTTTGCTGAAGCAGTTCGTTGAAGTTGCCTGCGGGGGAAACTTCGACTGGTACCCGAAGCGTATCGAGAAAGTAACCTACCGCCTTTGCGTCGCCAGCGTTCCGCTGAGACACCGGCATGCCGATGACAAACTTTTCCGATCCGCTGTAGCGTTCCAGCAATGAGGAAAACGCGGCTAGGAACCAGGCTGATGCTGGCACACTCGCTGAGCGGCAATGTGATTTGATTCGCTCGCTTAATTCTTGCCCAATCGCAAAATCAATGATGCTTTTATGGTCGTGTGATTCGGCCGAAAAGCCCATCGGCAAACTGATCGCAGGGTCGCAGCCTTCATATAGTGAATCGGCTGAGTCAGAAAAAGGCAGTGCGTTAGGCTGGGTTCGTTGCCCAGCGATTGTTGGGTGCGAACGAACTTGTGGAGCCTCTGTATCGATTGATTCTTTGCGATATAGCTTTGCGAATTCGTCGAGAATGATTCCCACTGAGTCTTGATCAACAAACAAATGATGCAGCGTCAAAGCGAGAGTTGATGATTCTGGATCGCTGTCAAAGTAAGAGATTCGGAATCCAAATTCATTTTCAAAATCGAATGGCTTGTTGCCCGCACTTCGAATCAACGGATCGATGTTTTCACCGACTTCGGCTTGATAGAACTGGATCTCTGGAACGCTTGGCGGCTGGATCACAAATTTTGGCTCGCCCTCGCCGTCTACTGCGACGACTGCTCGCAAAAATTCATGGCGCCGAATGATTTCTGCAAAAGCCGTTTTCATCCGATCGACATCCAGTCGACCATTGAATTCAAGCCTCAGTTGAATGTGGTAGCTATTGGATTCCGGATCCAGCTGGCAGGCTGCCCAAATTTCGCGTTGCCCCGCCGAAAGCAAACGCTCGGGTTGTGACTCCATTTGTTCATCTGAACCGCCTTTGCTGGCCGCGATCAACAGCTCCAGCGTCGGATTTGCGAACAACATTGCAACCGACGCTTCGATTCCTTTTTTATGCAGCCCATGCACCAATTGCTGCGCGAGCAACGAATTGCCGCCCTGTTGAAAGAAATCATCGTTGGCGGAAACGTCGTCGACTTCCAGCGTTTGTTGCCACAGCGAGAGCACCGCAGACCCGTGTTCATCATCTGGCAGAAACAGCGAACGTGATTCTTGGGCAAGTGATTCTCGGACAAGTTCCAGCGATTTTTTACGCTCGACTTTGCCGTTAACATTCCTTGGTATTTTGGTTGCGGTGATCATCGTGCGAGGAATTAGGTGCCCCGCGATTCGTTTTAGCAAACCATGACGCACGTCCTGAATCTGGATGCTGTGGTCGCTTTCAACAATCGCCACCAACTGTTGATTTTCGTCCACAACGATCGCGACATCACGCACCCCGTCATGGGCCTGGATTGCCGCTGAAATCTCACCAAGCTCGACACGTTGACCGCGGATCTTGATCTGGTCGTCCAAGCGTCCCGCGAATTGAAGTCGACCATCGGAGCGAAAGAAAACACGATCTCCCGTTCGGTACCAGCGTACGCCTTTGTCGACAACGAAGCGTTCCTGAGTCAATTCACTGCGATTGAGGTAGCCATTCGCAAGTCCAGCACCCGCGATCAGCAATTCGCCAACGATGCCGGGAGGCACATCGCGTAGTTTAGAATCAACCACCCTGACTTGGTTTCCGACAACCGCCCTGCCGATGCTAGCGGGGCCTTCGCGTCGATCATCAGGATCAATTTTCGCAAGAGTCGCGCACACCGTTGCTTCGGTTGGACCGTAGCCGTTGACGATCGCCGCATGTGGCAACTGCCGAGCAATCGAACTGAGCCGTGTTTGCGGAATCGGTTCGACACCCACCAGGATTCTTTGCAGCGCACTGCCATCGTTGCTTGGCGATCGATAGTGATCGTCAACTTGCTGCAACCAGAACGGTGGAAAGTAAACACTTCCGATCCGTTGCTCTTCGACCCACTTTAGAAAGCGATTCGGCGAAGTCCTTGTCTGTTCATCAGGAATCCGAAGCGTATGCCCGTAAAGTATCGCTGAAAATATTTCGTAGATCGCGACATCAAAACCAACATTGGTCCACCAGGAACATTGAACTTGATTGTTTTTGCGTGCAATGGGTCCGACTTGGTTGAATCCTTCCAATAAGTTCAGCAGGGCGCCGCCCGATACAACGACTCCGTTGGATTTGCCTGTCGAGCCAGACGTGTAAAGAATGTACAGCGCATTTTCTGGCAGGTTCAGGGTGTTTGCGCTGTTGTTGAATTGGATCTGAAAGTCGCTGGTTGCGTCCAGGCGGTATTGGGCACCACAGTCATTCAGGATCATCGATTGCTGTTTAATCGGAGCATCTGAATCGATCGGCAGAAAACACTTGCCCGCGGCAATCGCTGCAAGATAAGCGACCACTGCGTTGCTGTCGCGACGACAAACAACCGGCACGATCGGCCCGAAGCTTTTCAGCTCAGTTGCCAGCTCCTTAACGTTTTTTGCTAGATCACCGTACGTTAGTTCGGCGCCCGTTGAATCGCACTGGAGCGCCAAATCATCGCGATGGTTGTCACATACTTCGCAAAACTGGTCCCACACGCGCCGCTCGGGCACCGGTCGTGCTTGACCACCGTTTTGAGTTAAAAACTGTTTTTGACCGTCGGTAATGATTTCAATTTCGCTGAGCGACGTGGACGGTTCGCCAGCAAGTTGCTCGAGTGTTTTTCGCAAACTCTCGATCATCCAATCGATCTGCTTGGCATCAAACACATCGCTACGAAAATCGAACAGCAGTGCTTCGATGCTTGAAGTTGACGTTTGTAAAGCTGATACGGTCAGATGTAGTTTTGGATCGCCAAAACCATTGTGCAGCCAAGTGACTTTTGTAGCGGCGCCGTCGAAACTTTCGACATTCATGTCAATCAGGTTTAGCGCGACATTGAACGCCTTGTGCAACTCAGGTTCAATGGCGTCGAATCCGAACCGAAGAAACCCATGTGCTTCAGCGCAAACCGACTTCGCCAACGACTCGATGGTCGAATCACTTGTGATATTGGTTTGGAACGGCAGCAGTTGCATCTTCAAACCAATCGACTGTCGGCTTTCGGGTGTCGGTCGCCCATGATTTGTTGCGCCAATGAAAGACGTCTGCTGCCCCGTTATGCGATTTAACCATATCGACAGGGCGCTCATCAGCACAACAAACTGGCTGAGTCCTGGTGTGATCTGCCGGAATGGCGGATTGTCTATCAATTGTTGAAGCGTCTGCTTTTCTTGCTGATCAAGTACGACTCGTCGTCGCTCGTGCCGGTAGCGATCACGACTTGAAAGGATGCCGTTTAGCGAAACCGGTTCACCGACTTGTGAACGGTCATCCCACCATTGATTCGCATCGGAGCCAGCAGCCGATATCGATGGAGTGGCGGCGGGCGCTGGTGACAGCTTTGGTTTCGGTCCGTTGCCTTTTAGATGACGGTACCAATCCGAAAGTCTTGCCAACAAGGGGCCTGCGTTGGCTGCATCGGTAATCGAATGATGCAAGCGAATGAGCCAAGTGAAACGATCCTGTTTACTTCGCGCCAACACTGAATCGTACAAGCACACGGTTGGATCAAACTGGCGCTGAATCCACTGTTCGGTAAAGAGTTCGAGCTGATCGCTTGGTGAGTGCTGATCGGCCAGGTCCACGAATTCCGTCTCGCAAAGGCATTCGGGCGCAAAAGTCGCATGTGTCCATTTTGAGTCCGAAGCGATCGTCCGCAGCACTTGATGTTGATTGACCAGCTCTTTGAAAGCTTGGCAAAACAGATCGGCGTCAATCTCTCCTGCAATGTCGTACCGATAGGGAACTTCGTACAGCGGTACCTCTGGAGCCTGTTGTTGCCCGAGCCAGATTAGCTGTTGGTTGCCACTGAGCCGGGTGAGTTTCCGATTCGGGTTAGGCATCTGCATCGTCTTTCCCTAGTGATTTGCATGCTAGGAAATAAAATGCTGGGGCCAGTCCCTCCGCTTCGATGCTGTCAACAATTTCCAATCCAACCGATTCAATATCTTTCTGGACGACATCCTCGCCCAGGTGATGCCAAAACAATCCACTGTAGAATCGCTGGCCAATTTCTGGGCCAGCGCCTGAACGGGAAACCCCAGCAACGATCCGTGCAAGTGCGAAGCGAGTGGCACGTCCCCACGGGCGATCGTTTTTTGCGCTGACGATTGAGACTACAACGATGCCGTCGGACAAACAGAGCTCACGACATTTGGCCAGCATCGCTTGGCGTCGTTCCGCGCCTTGAAACGTCGAAAGCATCCAGAGTGATGTGTAAACGATGGCGAACCGATGACCGGGATTGTAAGTAGCAAAATTCGCGACTTGAAAATCTGTATCAAAGCCAGCATCCCCGGAGTACTTTTTTGCTGATTCGATCATCCATGATTCACGATCAATCGCAGTGACTTTGTATCCAGCGTCAGCAAAAATCTCTGCTTCGCGTCCTTGACCGCAAAACGCGTCCAGCAAGTCGCAAGGCGGCGAGGCTAAGTTCTTCAATCCCGGCAACATCCGCGTTTCGTGCGAAAGTTTGTATCGCGTGGGATCGTAAAAAGTAGGCTGCGATTGGTAGGTTGCTTGAACCACAGCGTCCATTTCGGCAGACGTCAACAATCCAATCACGAGAGCTTCGCAGCCGATACGAAACGGCGTTAGGACTTTCTGGACGAAGGAACTACGTTTCTCCATCGAACGTAAACGATCAACCGCAAACTGAGCCAACCGAATGCGCGGACCGCGAGTCGCTGTTGGCGCGTCGTTGGTTGAGGTTTGCGTTGCGGCGTTCACGGTACGAGTGTTGTCTAAGAGTCGGCAAGTTTGGCATGGACATATTCAGCGATCTTTCCGATGCACTGGAAATGATCGATCGTCACGTCTTCGGGCGGAACATTGACTGCCAGTTCTTCCTCCAGGAAACTCACCAGACGCATGATCCCCATGGAATCGATGTGCCCTCCGATCAGCAAGTCTTCCGAGGCATCAATCTGTTTGTCCGAGCCGTGTAACAACTCAGTCTGCACAAACGTCGAAATCCGGTCAGTCAATTGCTCGAGATTCATGGGGTTCGGTTTTTTTAACATCTGTTCAGATTTTTTTTGAGGCTACAAGTGATGCGAAAGCAGGTCGGTCAATCTTTCCGCTGCTAGTTCGAGGGAAAGAGTTGCAAATCTGGATTGAATTTGGAATTGCGTACGGCGGAAGTTGCTCTGACAAGAACTTGCGCAAATCGACGTCAGTCAGTTCTGATCCCGATTTGCAAATCACGCCGCTTACCAGTTCGCCAGCGTGGTACGCGACAGCGGTTTCTACGACAAGTGAATGTTCCACGAGCTTCGATTCTATTTCGTCTAGCTCAACACGGTACCCACGAATCTTGATCAATCGATCTTCTCGCCCAACAAACACGAGGTTTTCTTGATCGTCGATGTGGACGATGTCACCAGTCCGATAGAAACGCTGGCCTTCTGGTGACACCCAGAATACATCTCCGTCATCGTCAGATCCGTTCCAGTATCGAGTCATCATCGTGGACGAATGGATCAGCAATGACCCTTGGCCTGTTTCAACGGGGGTGTCATTCTGATCGACCACCATGGATTCTGTTTCGTCCCAAATCTTGCCAATGGGAACCGCGCGATCTTCGGGGATCGGTTGAGGGGAATCCGACCACGAAGGCACTTGATGGTAGGTGCATTGATTGACTTCGGCTGGCCCGTAAACATTACTAACTGCAGCCTGAGGCCACTGGCGTCTTAAGGCGTTGATCGACCCGGCAGCAAACGGTTCGCCGCCATACAAGACCCAGCGAATGGATGAGCAATCACGTTGATCCAAGACGCCGCGCTGCAGCAGTTGAATCAACGCGAAAGGTACCGAATACCAAATCGAAATCTGTTCGTCTTGAATCAACTGAGAAAGACTCGCGGGCAGCATTCCGTAGCTGGGTGGAACAAGTATGGTGGTTGCTCCTGCGTGGACCGCCGTGAGGTACCCGAAAGTCGACATGTCAAAATGCAGCGGTGAAAGATTGGCAATCCGGTCCGCAGGTTTTACGTCGTAGGTCTTTTCGGACAGCCGGGCGTAGGCTTGCCCGCTGCGATGCGAATGCACAATTCCTTTGGGAGTTCCCGTCGAACCCGAAGTGAAAATCGTGTACGCAGGTGCGGTTTCGGGAACATCGATTGTTTCAACATCCGCGTCAAACTGTTGAAGTTCATCCCATGTGAAATCAACCTGCGGAGCTTCACTGTTGTTGCCGATGACGAGTCGCAGTCGTTTCCGTTCTGAATCAATCGCTGCTGCGGCATTGTCAGAAACAAGATCGACCGCTAGAGCACGGACGTCTCCGATTCGCAAAAGGTCAGCGAATCTTGATGACGGAGTCTGTGGGTCGACAGGCAGGTAAACGCAACCTGCCGTCAACGTTCCGTAAACCGCAATCGCCGTTTGGATGCTCGGCGTCGTGTAAATGCCAACACGATCACCTTGACGAAGTCCACGTTCGCGCAGCAAGCGTGCAAACTGTTTGGCCGACTGAAATAGCTGCCCATAGCTAATGGATTCTTTGCCGCACCGAAACGCGATGTGATTCGGATCGGCCTGTGCGGCTCGCTCAAGATTGTGATGCAGCAAATTCATCGACTACAACCCCAGCAATCCTGCGATGATATTGCGCTGGATATCTGATGTGCCTGCGTACAGCACACCACCGACAGCGTCGCGAAAATCTCGCTCGACATCGTTCTCTGTCAGATAGCCGCGACCACCATGCACACGAATCGCATCCATGCTGGATTCCAGATAACATTCACTGAGGTATAGTTTTAGAATCGCAGCGTCCATCATCGCTGATTTACCTTGGCTCTTCTGCCAAGCGACTTTGTAGAGCAACAGTTTTGCGGTTTCCAAACGCATTTTCATATCCGCAATGCGATTGGAAACGGACTGGAACTTGGCAATTGGTTTGCCGAATTGCTGTCGATTCCTGGAGTACTCGATTGCGACCTCTAGTTGTCGTTGCATCGCCCCAATCTGGCTTGCCAAAATACAGCAACGTTCAAACTCGAGCGAGTAATTGAATGTCGAAAACCCTCCGCCTTCTTTTCCCAGCAAGTGTGACTCTGGGACAAAGCAGTCTTTCAATCGAAGTTCGCCAATGGGTACCGTTCGCAGACCCATTTTGAGTTGGTTCTCGCCTCGCGAAAAACCGTCGAATTCAGATTCAACCAGAAACGTACTGATTCCCCATTTGCCTTTTGACGGATCAACAGTTGCGACAACCAAGGCAACGTCCGCGATCGGCGCCAACGTGACCATGCACTTGGTTCCATTCAGCACGTACCCACCATCAACTCGTTCCGCTGTGGTCTGCATATTGAAGACGTCAGAGCCGGTGCTGGGCTCTGTGATCCCGTGGGCTCCCTTCCACTGTCCACTGCATAGCTTGGGCAAGAAATGCCGTTGTTGGAATTCGCTGCCGAAATGCAAGATCGGTAACTGCACCGCCCACATTTGTGCATTCAGCGCCAGCAACAATCCGCCGTCCGAGCACCCGTATCCCAGCGACTCCATGGCCAGCATCGCGGTTTGGATATCAACTGGTTGGTTGCCTCCGAGTTCGGCCGGGATGTACATTCCCTGAATGCCAAAGTCCGCGCACTGCTGCCAAAGGTCCTCTGCAAAAACACTTGCTTCATCCCGTTGAATGACGTCATCGCAAAGCTGCGCATCGGCAAACTTTGCGATTCGGTCTCGGTATTCGAGTTGATCGGGGGTGAATGAAAAATCCATGGGCGATTTATTTAATGGCAACAGCGAAAGCAGGAACTGAAACAGAAATCAAACAAAAAAGTGCTCTTTGTTGCGGCACTCATCTTGGCTCATTGATGGCACTTAGGCTCCGAGCGCAAAGGCACGTTCAATGAACCAATAGACTGCGATCAGGCCGATGATTGCTGATCCGCCTTTTAGGATCACCGGGACGTAGGCGGATGTTTTTCGCAGCAAGAAGAGCAGTGGAAAGACGGCTGCGACGATAGCCAGCTGTCCAAGTTCGACGCCAACATTGAATCCGATCAGTACCTTCACCAAATGGATCATTCGAAACGGTAGCTCGCTCATGACCGAGGCAAAGCCCATTCCATGAAAAAGTCCGAATAGGAATATCACAACCCAAGTACGATCATGAAATTTCTGCGTGATCGTATTCCAAGCGACAAATACAATCGAAAGTGCGATCACCGACTCGATCAGCCGCGATGGTAGCTGAACCAGCCCCAACGACGCCAAGCTCAATGTGATCGAGTGGGCAATCGTAAAGATCGTAACGATCCGAATAATCGCCCAGAACGCTTCACGGAATCCGGCCACCGGACGCCATCCGTTTTTGGCAGCAGTATCACCATCGGTGTCGCTGTTGTTGGCTGCGTCGTCCGACTTTGCAATGGCTTTGTTTGTTCTTTTGGTAGAGACAAGTACCGCAGGCAATAGCAGTGCAATGATGAACAGGATGTGATCAATGCCAATCCAAATGTGTAGCACACCTTGCCAGACAAAATCACGTGGTCGAGGCAGCAGTTCGATGTGCGTTAGATCCAGGTCTTGGACCGGGTTATGTGCACCAAAAACCATCGCAGTGAATTCACTATCGAAAGTCTGGCCACTCTTTCGATTGCGTTGGATGCAGACCAAACTGCGGTGGGTAAAACTATCTTCTACAAACAGACTGTTTTGAATCGTAACTATGTCCGGAGTTGTGCCGGCAGGCGTCGTGTAGGAATACTGGGCATAGATTCCTTCGTCTGCCGGCAGCGGTAGCAAGTCGGTCCCTGTGAATTCGAGTTCGACTCGTTTCCCATCCGCTTCCAAAGAATAGTGTTGTTTGATGTAATCGAGAACGATCTGTTCGTTTGCTGCGATGAATTGCTTGGCTTCCTCGTTGTCTTCCGGTACCGCCAGACCCATCTTTTTGCGAAGATCATTGAGATTGATTTCTACGCGGCCGGTAATGTTGTTCTCTTCTACGTTCAGCCAGACGTACGTTTCACCAGTGGTATGTGCTGACAAACCACTTGCAAACCCGAGCAATATCAGAAAGCAAAGGTAGAGACGGCAAGCGCCAAATGCGGCGAAGGCACTGTGGAAAAATGATTTTATCGAGTAGTTCAAGTTATGTTCTCGTTAGCCGGATTCTCGCGAATAAACCGCGTTGCCAATTGGTTGTAGAATTCTACTTCAACCTGTTGTTTATGCGCCTGAAACAAAACATCTCGAAAAGACTAGCTCCGCGCCACTGAATTGCTTTGGCCGCCGACCTGGAACATATCAATGCACCGATGGTCACTAGAAAGTTCGTCGGGGGTCACTCACAGCAGCGCACCAAGTCGTCCGAAGACCTGGTGCGCCGCCGCAGGCTGTGAATTAGAGATGGTCCATTCGTTCGCTTGCCGTACGCTAGCGTTTCTGAAAGTCCACTTAGTATGTCATCGCGAATCGCATAATTGTCGAGCGGAAAAGTATCGTATCGGGCTTCGCCCCGCGGGGGGTAGCGTTGATCCTCCAGCTGCAGCCTGTGGTTCGCTCCGTTGCCCAGTGAATGTTTGTGCACAAAGTGTGCTGACAATTCTCAAATGGTGAATTTCAGTTTTGATCCGCCAGTAGGTGGGCTAAGGTTTTGCCGGCTTCGGAGGCTGTGGTCTTTTTTGATTTTATGAGTCGTAAAATCGGCAAAACTCATAATGAAAGTCGTCAAGGGTTTGATTTAGTCAGCCACTAGCATTGTTAGCCGGTAGCGGCAGGCGCAATGCGTGC
>CAYNNP010000141.1:0-17361 GCA_964398215.1 uncultured Pirellulaceae bacterium
GCGCCGGTTGACTTCAAATTACCTGTCCGACAAACGAGATCGAAATTTTAGCATCATCGGTCTACTTCGTCCAACAACGCCGAACGTCCCATCGGTTGTTTTCGACGGGCGCGGAGGTTCAGCGCGAGCCATTGCCGAGTAGGTCCCACACCTGTCTTCAATTTGATCAACAAACTTTGTTGCCAATCGTGTGTTGTGGAGTTTACTGAATGAAGTTGCGCCAAACTGCAGATTTCAGACGCGAACGCGGGCGCCGCTTATCGAATGATCCCAACAAGCTCATCGCGAAAGTGCCTCGCAAAAATTTTCTGGCGTCGTTAACGGGCTTACGTCGCTTAGAGCCATGAACCCAAGAATACGCCACAAGTCAGAAGAGAAAAACGATGGCACGTAGCCGTAAATCAACCTTTCTAATCGCGCAGTTCGCCTTGTGGGGCGGGCTCTTGATCGCAACACTGATCGGAACCTACGGCCCCCACGGTCCGGCGGTGCACCCCAAAATGATCGCAATGTCGGTCGCCCTTTGCGGTGGTATCTGCTGGTTTTTGGTGCGCCCCGCCTGTAGTCGCAGTGTCCAGATTGCATTTGCCAGTCTCTTAGTTATCGCACTCCTTACCACCGCTCTCGTGTCGACAGCGTTCGCCGATCAGCTACCACCGATCACAACAGCTTTCGCCATGGTCGCTTTTGGAGCTGTCGGTGCGACCATATTCGCTGTCGGAAAAATCAAAGAACCCTGTGATGAACCCTGAACCCAATTCGCCAGCGATCCAGTAAGTTTGGTTACGTTTCTCGCGTTTCTGGGTGGTGAGCATGCAGTTGCTTGCAACAGCGCCGGGCAATGAATCTCCTCTATCGACTGACTTAGCCGTTTCTCTAGACTCCGCCATCCTCATGGATGAGGGCGACGTTTGTGGTTCAATCAACCAACCCTGGAGCAATGTGGCATGGAAGCCCGTTCTCGCGCCACTTGGCGTATTATTTTTGTTGGGATCGTGACTTTTACAAGTTGCGTGTTGGCGTCAATCACAACGAGTGACGCCGCCGATTTTCGCACCCGAAACTTTCTTGTTTCAGCGCGCAGTGCACGACTTGCGAGACAAGTTGGTAATGCGGCGGAAAAGTATCGCAGTGAACTCGCAAAATATTGGCTTGGCAAAGAACTCCGTCCGTGGCCGCATCCTTGTCCGATCGTTGTCAACGCAGGCAACAACTTGGCGGCGCAAGGTGTCACGACTTACAAGCCAGCCCCCGTACGTGACTTTCAAATGGAAGTCACCGGTTCTTCATTGCGGATTCTTGATAGCGTTTTGCCACACGAAGTCACCCATACAGTTTTGGCAACCTACTTTGGCAGGCCGTTGCCGCGTTGGGCCGATGAAGGAATCTGCACGACGGTCGAACACCGAGCCGAAAAACTCAAGCACGAAGCGAAGCTGCGCGAGTTCCTAAGGACACGGCGCGGAATCCCGATGAACCAACTGTTCTTGCTGACTGAATATCCCGACGACATTTTGCCGCTCTATGCACAAGGCTATTCGGTTTGTCAGTTCTTGATTGCACAACAGGGCCCACGTCAGTTCATAAAATTCCTGGAAGACTTCGTGCAGCGTCCGTCGTGGACCGCGAACATTCAAAAACATTATGGATACCGGTCGCTACGCGAGCTTCAAGAATACTGGTTGCGTTGGGTGGACGAAGGCAGCGGAAACGTGGAAAAATATGTTGTCTCGCAGCCTAGGAATCCTGTGGCCTTGGCGAGTGCTCAACAACCCAACACGGCCGCCAAAGCCACCAGTCCAAATCGAAACGCTGTTGCTGTGGCCGAGCCGGGTACGGCGTTAGCAAGTGCGGCCGATGCTGGCTGGTACACTCGCCAAAGACAAATGCACGCCCAGCGTGAACGTGAAAGCGGAGTACCCCGAACCAACATGGCATCCGTCAACGCTCCGATCGCACCACCATCAGTTTTGAATAGCGGAACTTACTCTTCTGCACATCCTCAGCCAGAACATGGCGGCCCAAGCCAAACTCGAATCAGCGGCACTGGGCAAGGCGTTTGGCGATAAAACCCAAGCGAATGACTGCAATTCAATCGTTTTCGCTAGGGAAGGACCACCTAGATTTTCGTGACCGTTGTGTCGATTACGGAAACCTTAGCGAGCTGGAGGCGAACTATTTCGTGCAAAGACTTCCAGAAACCCACTAGATCTGCTAGTTTTTTCGATCTTAATACGGTCTCTATTAACTCACACACTCTGTAGAAGAATGGCAAAACCACATCACAAATTGAAAAAGGCGAATAAAGGACGACGCCCGGCAAATGCGAAGGCTCGCAAAGCAAAACGCAAAAAGATCAAGACCTAGAAAAGAGGCTACTTAGTGCCAGCCAAAAACGATTTCATTGTTGACCCAAAGCTGCTTGATCTGAACCGTCCAATCGTAACGTTGGAAGGGATCAGAAAGCTGAATCTGCAGCGATTCGAGTTCGAACAGCTAAGCGGTATCCTTTACGAGGACGTTGACCAACGTGTTTGTGCTGGATACCTGAAAACCAGCGAAGACGATTACTGGGTTCGGGGGCACATGCCTGGTATGCCGCTCATGCCCGGTGTCTTGATGCTGGAGTCGGTTGCACAGCTCGCCAGTTTCTTTACACAGCGCCACGACCTGCTGGGCGCGGAGATTGTTGGCTTTGGTGGCGTGGATGGCGTTCGCTTTCGCGGTGTTGTCCTACCGGGCGATACTCTGATTCTTTTGATGAAGCTCTCCAAGGTACGGCGCGGCCGAATGATCATCGCCGATTTCCAAGGCCTTGTTGATAACAAGCTTGTTGTTGACGGAACAATTCGTGGCATCCCCCTTCCCGTTCAGGGCGTCAAAGAATTCTTGGCGGAAAAGTCCATCGACAAACAACCAGCAGACGGTCCAACGCAAACCGTCAACGACTAGAGTCTTCAGCGGCGTAGTGGTTTCGCTGGTTCTTTAGCGGCGTAGCCGCGTCAGCATATAGCTGCGGGCATTAGCCCGCAGATCGTAGGCGCCCCCTATTCCATAGCGGCGAAGCCGCGCCAGCAGTTCAATCATGTGCCAGTTGCTGTCGCCGCTTCGCGGCTGTCGTTGTTGGGGAATTCGTTTTCTGCGGGCTGATGCCCGCAGCTATCTGCTGACGCGGCTACGCCGCTGCTTTGCCAATCAAAAAACGAAACGCCGACAGTTCCACTGACTACTTGACCTGCCCCATCAAGTAAAACATTTCTTGAGCAATCTGCTGGCTTCGTTCGTCATACGTGTCAGCTTCATGCACGGTCCCATCAGCGATTTTCGGATCGCGATAATGTAGCGCGATGCGTGTGGTTGCGCCGACCACGATGGGGCATCGCTGGTCAACATCATCACAGCACATCCCCGCGATGTAGTCTGCGTTGGGATTGCCAGCGGCTGTGTCGTGATAGACCTTGGAAAAAACCAAGATCGAAGACTCTCCCTTGGCAAACGAAATCTCGTATTTGGGATTTGGCGGTTCGGTAATCACGGTGACTTGAAAACCGGCTCGCTGCAAAGCCTGGATCGTGCGTGGGTTGCACTCCGTCGCTTCGGTGCCACCGGAATAGGTTTTCAGTTCGCTGATGCCAAAGTGGTTTGCGGCCACATGAGCCCAGATGTGCGAGAGGTGGCTGCGACGCGAATTATGCGTGCAGATAAAGTTCACCTTCGCAATCCCATCCGTTCGAATTGCGGACGAAATGTGCTTGGCAAAATCGGACAACATGCTTTTGCGATCCGGTGGGATCGCTTCGTGCGACGCGATTGCGTCTTCGATTTGAGTTTGAATCGACGTTGGTTGTGTCATGGCTATTTCATTGCGTCCAACAGCGGCAACTCATCATCCGTCCGCTGAGACATTCCTTCTTTGTAGTGCAATCGGCATACAGAGACGTACTGCTCGTTGCCGCCGATTTGAATCTGTCGTCCATCTTTGATCGGTTTTCCGTCGGCGGCCAATCTCAGGACCATTGTCGCTTTGCGGCCACAGTGACAGATCGTCTTGATTTCTACGATGCTATCTGCCCAAGCTAAAAGCTGTGCGCTTCCATCGAACAGGTTGCCTTGGAAATCTGTTCTCAAGCCATAAGCCAGAACGGGAACATCCAGTCGGTCGCAAACGTCACTCAATTGGCGAACTTGTAGCTTTGTAAGAAACTGACTTTCATCGACCAGAACACAGTGCAGCGTATTGTCCAGATGCGCCTTTTGAACGACGGTCAGTAGGTTGTCTGCTGTTGTGAAAGTCATTGCATCTGCTTCCAAGCCGATTCGTGAAGTCACCTTTCCGGCTTCGAATCGCGTATCGATCTCAGGCAACAGAATCAGCGAATTCATTCCTCGTTCGCGATAGTTGTAGCTGGACTGTAGCAAGATCGTAGACTTGCCAGCGTTCATCGCGGAATAATAGAAGTAAAGTTTGGCCATCGCTCAATCAATCAGCCAGTTGTTGCTGTTGAAGCTCGGTCAGTTTCGCAATCCCTTTCTTGGCCGAGGCAATTAGTTCAGCAAGTTGATCGTCGTCAAATGTTGCTTCTTCGCCAGTGCCTTGGATTTCGATAAACCGCCCACCACCAGTCATGACAACATTCATGTCAACATCGGCGGCAACATCCCATTTGTAATCCAAGTCCAGTTTGACTTCACCATCGACCACGCCAACACTGATGGCGGCGACTGAGTCTTTCAGTGGC
Organism: uncultured Pirellulaceae bacterium; assembly: GCA_964398215.1. Taxonomy (GTDB): domain Bacteria; phylum Planctomycetota; class Planctomycetia; order Pirellulales; family Pirellulaceae; genus CAYNNP01. The sequence continues at coordinate 4,740 of CAYNNP010000141.1, forward strand.
CCATTTCCGACAGTGGACCCTGGGACGGCCATCTGAACGGCTTTCGCCAATGCAATGAATCCTCCAGTGATCGATGCCGTGCGCGTTCCACCGTCGGCTTGCAGAACATCGCAGTCAACGACAATCGAATTTTCCCCCAACGCCTCCAAGTCGATCGTGGCACGCAGGCTACGACCGATCAGTCTTTGGATTTCCGTTGTGCGGCCGTCCACTTTGCCTCCACGATCACGACGCTTGCGCGGACTCGTGCTGCCTGGCAACATATTGTACTCCGCGGTAACCCAGCCCTTGCCCTTGCCTTCCAACCACGGCGGAACCTTTGACTCCAGCGAAGCAGTGCAGAGCACAATGGTTTGTCCGCATCGATACAAGACGCTGGCAGGGTTGGACTGCAAGTAGCCCATTTGGATTTCGATTTCGCGAAGCTGGTTTGCAGGACGCATGACAAATTTCACTTGAGGTTCATGGATAAATTGAATGCCTAATTTAGCATTCTAAATCCGTTTGCCGTAGCGGGACTTGACCAAGATCGCCAATGAATCAGCAACAGGAGATAGGCTCGGGGATTTGCCCAAGATAAATCCTTTTGAAAAGCGCAAACATCCAACGCGCGCATGCGCGTATGAGACACATCTAGGACTTATTTAGCGAGCCATCCTATCGCAATATTCCGTACATCACACCGGCGATGCATGCCGTCATGCAGCAAGCCAGCATGCCGCCGAACATGGCGCGAAGCCCTAATTGCGCTAGGTCGTTTTTGCGATTCGGGGCCAGCGGACCGATGCCGCCAAGTTGGATGCCAATCGCGCCAAAGTTGGAAAAGCCGCACAGCGCGTAGGTCAAAATGACTCTTGTCCGCTCGCTCAGACCCACGCCCGCGTCACCGATCAACCCTAGGTACGCGACGAATTCGTTGACCACCATCTTTTGGCCCAGCAAATCGCCCGCAACCATGCAATCCTTGCTTTCGATTCCCATTACCCAGGCAAGCGGATAGAGCACGATGCCAAAGATTCGACTGAGCGAAAGTTGAATTCCAATCAGCCCGCCGAATCCTTGCAGCAGAATGTCGATGAAAGTGATCAGTGCAAGGAACGCGATTAACATTGCGCCAATATTGAGAGCCAGTTTCATGCCTTCGCTAGCGCCGTTGGCGGCGGCTTGCAGCAAGTTCGTTGCATTGTTCTCCATCTCGGTTTCCATCGCTTCAGCCGACTTGGGCGTTTCTGTCTCTGGCTGCATGATCTTTGCCAAGACCAATGCGGCTGGCGCAGAAATGATCGAAGCGGTCAGCATGTGACCAGCGCTGACCCCCATACCGGCAAAAATCGCCATCAGGCTTCCACTAATGGTTGCAAATCCACCGACCATCAATGCGTTCAGCTCGCTGCGAGTCATCGACCCAATGTAGGGTTTGACAACCAGCGGTGCTTCGGTGTGCCCCACCAAAACGTTCGCGGCCGCCGCAAGGCTTTCAGCGCCACTGACGCCCAATGTCTTTTGCATGATCCAAGCCATGATGCGAATCAGTTTTTGCATCACGCCCAAGTAATACAGCACACTCATCAGCGCGGCGAAAAAGATCACTGTTGGCAACACGCCAAAAGCAAACGTGGTCAGGATCGCGCGCGGGTGCGTTTTGTTCTCAGTCGCGACGTCGTCAGGATTGACTTGGAAAACAAACTTGCTGCCTTCGTAGACACTGTTTTGGATTAGCGAAAAGAACGATTCGACGGCATAGAATACAACACCACGTGGAAACCGAGGAACGGAAATCTCAGATCCAATGGCGGCTACCGCTTCTTCTTTTGTGACCCATTGGTTTTCAATCGCTTGTTGAAGGTCAGCGAAAGTTACACATCTTTCGTCTAAAAAGATGCGATCAAACGATTGATTGATAACCATTTGGTCGGCGGCCCATTCCGGCGTCTTGGGCTCTTTTTCGGTGCCTGAATCGGACGCTTCCGCAAGCGCCGCAAACGAGTCAAAAGTCTTGGGGAACGTCCAACGCTGCGAATTGAAGAACAATGCGGCCAGCGTGATTTGCAAACCAAGACCCATTGCGACCAAACGCCAGCGAACTGCCTTGCGGTTAGAACTGACGAAGTACGCCAGCGCAAGCATGACGAAGATGCCGAGTACGCTAATCAGATTGAGATGCGAAAATTCAGCCAGAAGCATCAGTGAATCCTAAGAAGAAGTCTTTTCGGGCTCCAGATCTTAGCAAATCACGCGGCACCCAATGCGTTGGGCAATATTTCGCTTTCAGGGCCCAGCAAAGAACTACCAGTCAAAAATAACTCAAGATCCAACAGGCAAACAGCCCGCGCAGACGGAGTTCGCACCAGCGAACTCCTTGCGTGACCCGGACTACCCGAGATTTACGCTCCAGGTAGTCTTCTCAATTGAGCTATGCAGCGATTAGCGTTCGTTCAGTGGAACGAATGGTCTTTCGACTGGTCCTGTGTAAACCTGACGAGGGCGATTGATTCGCTTGCCAGGATTTTGGTGCATTTCACGCCAGTGAGCGATCCAGCCAGGTAGTCGACCGATTGCGAACAACACAGTGAACATCTGGATCGGGATTCCGATCGCCCGATAGATCACGCCCGAGTAGAAGTCGACGTTCGGATACAGCTTACGCTCTTTGAAGTAATCATCGTTCAATGCAACTTCTTGCAGCTGCTGTGCAACATCAAACAGTGGGTCTTCGACGTTCAGCTTGGCCAGCAGTTTGTCGCAGCTCGCGCGAATGATCTTGGCTCGCGGATCAAAGTTCTTGTAGACGCGGTGTCCAAAGCCCATCAGCCGGAAACCGTTCTTTTTGTCCTTGGCCATGTCGACGTACTTTTTGACATTTCCGCCGTCAGCAGCAATCTGCTCCAGCATGTTCACGCAAGCTTCGTTGGCACCGCCGTGTAGTGGTCCCCACAAAGCGCCGATTCCAGCAGAGATAGATGCATGCAAGTTCGCGTCGCTACTACCAACCATACGAACGGTTGACGTACTGCAGTTTTGTTCGTGGTCAGCGTGAACGATCAATAGCAGGTGCAGTGCTTCTGCAAAATCGGGGTCAACCAAGTATTCGCTAGACGGCGTCGCGAACATCATGTGCAGAAAGTTTTCGCAGTAATCCAGTTCATTGTTTGGATACATGAACGGTTGGCCGACAGATTTTTTGTAACTGTAGGCAGCGATCGTTGGAAGTTTCGCCAACAAACGATCAATCGATATTTCGACTTGTTGCTCTTCTGCTGGGTCCATCGAGTCTTGGTAGAACGTTGACAGCGCGCCCACAACGCTACTCAAGATCGCCATCGGGTGGGCGTCTCGCGGAAAGCCGTTGTAGAACGACTTCATGTCTTCGTGGATCATTGTATGGTCGCGAATCCGCGAACGGAAAGCTTCCGCTTCGGTCGCGTTGGGCAAGTCGCCGTAGATCAGCAAGTAAGCGACTTCTAGAAAGTCACAGTTAGCGGCAAGTTCTTCGATCGCATAGCCACGGTAACGAAGGACACCTTCTTCACCGTTCAAAAATGTGATGCCGCTGCGAGTGCTGCCGGTGTTAACGAATCCTTCATCCAGGGTTACCAACCCGGTTTCTTTTCGCAGCACGCTGATGTCGATGGCTTGTTCACCTTCGCTACCTTCGACCACGGGCAGTTCCAGTTCCCGATCGCCGTATTTTATTTTTACGGATCCAGAAGTTTTCAATTCAAGATTAGCGGTCGAACTCATGTGGTTTTCCAAACACAAAGTGTGATCAAAACGGGCAATGAAGACAGTTATCCATCGTCATAGCAAAGCCAGGTTTTATAAAGTTCCCGGCAAGCATTTATTGTTCAATGGGAGTGGGGGTTCATTTGTCCAGACACGGATTTATAGATCCAACCCACTGCCGCCATTCTAACGCTCAGTCAATCCGGCGACAATCAGCCGACCTTCTGATCTCGGTTGTGATTCAGATGAATTCTCATCGACTCGATTTTGCGTTTACTGGCTTGCAAAACCTCGATTTCTGCGTTTCCGATTTGTTCACGGTGCCCGTTTTGCGGAATCACCCCCGTATGAGACAGCATGTAGCCGGCGATCGTTTCGTAGTCATCGCTTTCTGGCAAGTCCCAGCCCAGCATTTCGTTCAAATCATCGATCATCACCCTGCCGTCTACTTCAACCGTGTATTCGTCGATGATCTCGATGTCATATTCTTCTTCTTCGTCCGATTCATCAACGATTTCACCAACGATTTCTTCTAAAGCATCCTCAATCGTTACAACGCCAGCGGTTTGCTGGAATTCGTCCACAACAATCGCCATGTGGCTGCGATTGTGCAAAAACTCACGCAGCAACAATTCAACACTTCGGTCGGTCGGCACCGTCCACGGTCGACGCAATAGCTCGCGCAGCGGTTTATCTGGTTTACCACCAGTGGCTAAAAACGGCAGCAGATCCTTGACGTACAGCACGCCGATCACATCATCCAGAGTTTCTTCGTAGACCGGGATCCGCGTTCGGCCAGCTTCGGTGACCGTTCGCAGCACGTCTTCCCAAGGCGCTGCGACGTCGATTGCGTCGACTTCGCCACGAACCGTCATGATGTGCGTCACTGTGTCTTCGTGCAGAGTCATCACGCCCTGGATCATTTCGCGCACTCCCGGCCCAAAGAACCCTTCGCGCGTACCCTGTGCAACGATGGTGCGAATTTCGTCTTCCAAGAGCTCTTCGTCTTCGTCCTCGCTCTCTTCGACACCGGTCAGTCGCCGTGTCACAATCTCCAGCAGTTCTCCGGGGGCTGCTAGAGGGCTCATGAGTGTGGTTAACGAACGCCAGAAAGGCCATGTGTGATACAGCAAAGGCGTTGATGCAAAACGGGTCACTGCAGCTGGCAACCAAACGTGTGTCAACATCATCAGGCACGTCGCGACTAGGACCCAGGATCCGAGCCGGAAACCTGAAGGCGTGGAAGTGCTGTAAAAGATCGCTGCGGTTCCCGAGATCAGAAAGATCGCTGTACCGATCATTCGTAGGTACTCGCTGGCGCGAATCGATGCGTCTTGGAAATCCAAGATGTGCCCGAATCGCTCGCGTTTCTTTTTCAAGCGACAGTAGGCTTCCAGCGAACGCCCCGCAAATTTATCCAAAAGCTCGGCGCCCAAGCCTCCGATGCTGGATAACGCGAAACCGAATAGAGAAAGACATATCCAGCCGATCACTTGGGTGCCTTTGTTGATGCAGTTCGCGGTTTATCTGCATGGAATTGGTCGATGTCGTCAATTCCCAGCTTGATCATCACGTTTCGCTCGGCGGCTCGCATTGCGGCGCGATCTTGCGGCGTTTTGTCTTGCATCCCAGAAATATGCAGCACACCATGAACGATGTACAGCATTAACTCGTTAGCATCCGGCCAGCCAAGTTCACTGGCGCGCCTACGAGCGGTATCGATACTGACAACCAACTCACCGTTGATCGCCGGCACTTGGTTCTCGTACGTAAAACTGATGACATCGGTCGGATAGTCATGTTGCAAGTGACGGGCGTTCAATTCTTGGATTTTTGAATCGTCACAGATTAGCAAACCAACCGTACCTTCAGTGAATCCACGCGCGGCCGCTGCAACGCGGATACAAGTTTCGCATGTACTTGCCGACAAAGGGCAGTTGACATCGGAATCTATCTGCAAGTTCACTTCCAGTGAATTTTCACCGGATGCTTCAGAGTCAGACGAATCAGACTCAGGTTGGAGATTCGGGATATTTGACACGTGCGTGGTAAATGGCTGTTAAGGATTTAACAAGACTCTGTCGAACGCGGTCCAATTGTTTGAACGTTAGACCGCATTGGTCAAACTGTCCATCTTCGACTTTCTTTCGGGCAATCTTATCAACCAACCCGTGAATCCGGGCTGGTGTCGGATCGACCAACGTACGGCTTGCGCTTTCCACCGCATCAGCCATCATCATAACGGCAGCTTCCAATGTCTGCGGCTTTGGTCCGGGATAACGGAAATCTTTGTCGCTAACCGTGTTCTCGTCCGGGTTTTCTTCGCTCCGCCGCGCGGCTTCATTATAAAAGTACTCGACAAGCGTTGTCCCGTGGTGCTGCAGAATAAGGTCAATGATCGGCTGAGGCAAATGGTGATTGCGTGCCAAGTCAGCGCCGTCTTTGACATGCGCAATGATCACCAGCGTACTCATCGCCGGTTGCAGGGAGTCATGTTGGTTGACGCCCGAAGCTTGGTTTTCAATAAAGTAATCGGGCTTGAACATTTTCCCGATGTCATGAAAGTACGCTCCGACGCGGACCAATAGCCCGTTGGCACCGATGGAATCAGCAGCTGCTTCGGCAATCGACGCAACGTTGATCGAGTGGTTGTAGGTTCCGGGCGCCCGTTGTGCCAATCGACGCAGCAACGCGTGGCTAGCATTTCCCAGCTCCAGTAGGCTCAAGTCCGTTTGCACTCCGTACGCTCGTTCGACAAGTGACAGGAACGGTGTCATCGCCGCAGCAGAACCAACAATGCACAGTCCAGCCCAAAGTGCTTCACTAATCAGCCCTTGAACTACAACGCTAAACGAGGGCCCACTAAAGTTCCCATCGACTTCGCTAGCGGTTCCCGAAAGCGTCAGCCCGGTCACCAGGCCAACGCCAACAACCGTTGAAACAGTAATCCCTGCCGACAAACCACCGACGTACAACAAATGGGTTCTTGTGGGGATTCGGCCAACCAATAGGCAACACGTCGTGCAAGCAGCCATCATGATCACGAGTTCCGACAAGCCAGCACCAAGCAACAATGTGATCGCAATGCAAATTGCTGCCATGATCAACAACCCAAGCTGCCGACCGTACACGACGGCGGCGATGATCGACGCCATCACAGCCGGAATCAGCTCGACTCGCCACTGGTCACGTGCTGCGTAGTAGCACGCGGTGATTGTGACCACTGTCAGTATCAGTAGTTTTGCCAGACGCCATCGGTCCTGCATGATTTTGCGGTCATCAACAAAAAAGATGTATGACCCACACAATAGATAAAGCGCGCCCAGCAGGCCGGAGTACGCCAGCACGCGTGCAAGCCGATCACCGATTCGCATCTTGTCGCTCATCGCGATGCGTTCCATCCGCAACAGCTCGATCGCATCTTTGCTGAGTGGTGTTCCCGCATTGGCGAGCTTCGTGTTGCCGCTATAGTACTTTTTCAAAACCGGCTCGACTTCGTCAGCGATTTTGACACGCTCCTTCTCTGACGATTCCTCGTCGTATTCCAACGATTGAAACTCGGGCAGTTTTTCAACGATCCAGCTTCCTATCATGCTGGCCACGTCTTGCACGATCGTCGCATCGGCCTTTCCATCAAACCGAGAGCGAAATTCGTCGGCCAGATGCGTTCGGATGTCTTTCTCTAGCTGCGCGATCCGAACACTTTCGACCAACACGATTTGAGCACTTTCTTTGTCGCCGATCGTGTAGACGCGAATCGTTTCTTGCGAGCCTTGGTCGGGCGTGTGCGTGACCGCTTGAATCACACCGTACTTGAACACCTGTAAATTCAGGATGTCCATCGCGCCATCAAGCCCCTTGAGGTCGGGGTCTTTCTCGAACACCGTTCGCAGCGATGCGTAGCGCCGATCCAGCGCCACTTCTTGTTCTGAGTTTGCTTGACGGAAAAGTTTCAGTCGCGCACGTTCGTCATCGCTCAGACTGTTCAAATCATCGGCACCGATCACGCCGAACAATTCGTTCTTGAGCGATGCGCGCAGTTGCGCCAAAGGTTGTGGGCGATTGCGATAGAAAGTTGATACTTCGCGACGCTTTTGCAAACGCAGCGCATCGGTTCGTGTTCGGTCAACGTCTTCAAAGTAGACGCGTGCAACGAGATTGCGATCAGGGATCGCGCCGGTTCGATAGGCGAAAGGTGGATTCCATGTTTGGCATAAGCCCAAAACGGCGGCGCCGGCCAAAATCGCCATGCCAATGCGCACTGAAAAATCGACTTTGTCACTGCGCTGCCACCATTGGACGAATCGAGGCTTGGGGATCCCAAGCGAATCGATTCGCTCTTGGCGCGTACGTTGTTTACTTGCACCGCTCATAGCGTTCAGCCAAAAGCCGTTGCGACCGTTTTCGCGATTCGCAACTTTCTCGCACGTGTACTCACAAACCGACGTGAGCCACCGCTAGCTTTCAACCCATGTTGTCCTCGTCTTGAAGGGCAGAACTTTTCTCGTACGCTTCCACGATTTTTTGCACCAGATGATGTCGAACAATATCACTTGGTTTCAACCTCACCCAGCCGATAGATTCTATCCCTTCTAGCCGACGAAAAGCATCATTCAGTCCACTTGTGACCCCGCGCGGCAAATCTTGTTGGGTCATGTCACCGCTAACAACGACTTTGCTACGCTCGCCCATTCGCGTCAAAAACATCTTCATTTGCGCGACAGTCGTGTTTTGAGCTTCATCCAAGATGATAAATGCATCATTCAAGGTCCGCCCTCGCATGTAAGCAAGTGGGATTACCTCGACAACATCCTGCTCCATGAACTCTCGCGCTTCCTCGAACGTAACCATTTCCCCCAGCGCGTCCATCAATGGCCGCAAGTAAGGATTTAGTTTGGCTCGCAAATCACCCGGCAAGAACCCCAGGCTCTCGCCGGCTTCGACGGCCGGACGCACCAAAACGATTTTGCGAATGTCGCCAGCTTTCAAAGCTTCAACAGCGGTGGCGACAGCCAAATATGTTTTACCACAACCGGCAGGCCCACTTGCAAACGTCAGATCATATTTGCGAATCGCATCGACATATCTCGCTTGGCCTTCCGTGCGAGGCTTGATTCGACGACCGGCATGTTGAACATTGATATCGCCGCCGGGGGCGACCGACCTGGATGATTGGTCCCCGCCAATGGTGACGCCTTCTTCGGTAGCCGCTTTGTGGATATCGTCAGCGCTCAGTTCACCTTTCTTGCGTGAGACTGCTCGCAAACGTTCCAGTGTCCGGGTCGCGCGGTGCACACCATCGCCTTGACCAGCGATTCGAATACGACCATCTCGATGCGTGATCGTGACATCAAACATTCGGCGTAGCTTTCGCAGGTGCTGATCACGAGGACCAAAGAGAACCAAGATCTCTTCTGGCGTGGCAATTGATAACGTGGCTTCGGTCATTCCGACACTGTAGGGGAAAAAAGTGAACGCGGTATAATAAACGCTTCCCGTGGTCTATACATTCCAGCGGTGACGCGTGCGGTCCCTCGGTTCCGCGTTTTTACGCACCGACTCCCGCTGAAAAACACAAGAATGCCGGCATGACTGCGGCAATCAAAGAATCTGTTACATCCCAAACGCCACCCAAACCAGGCAGCCAATTTCCACTGTCCTTTGCTTGGCAGTCGCGTTTTACGAGCGATTCGGCTAAATCACCCAGCATACCTGCCAGCGCCAGCGAAGGCCCCAAGACCAATGCGCCCACGATCGGATTTGATAATCCGGTGCGAGGACCCCCTGAATCAAAAAGCCAGTACAGGCATACGAATGCAACGATTGTGGCGGTTACGACTCCACCGATAGCTCCTTCCCAAGTCTTCCCAGGGCTGAGCCTTGGGATCAGTTTGTTCTTTCCAAATAGCTTGCCAGTGAAATAGGCGCCCGTATCCGTGCTCTTGGTCACAGCGACCAAAGTGATCAGACCGGCAATGCCCCAATTAAAACGAAACGCTACCAAAAGCGCCATTGGCAATCCAACGTATAGCGACACAAACGATGCATGGCAGGTGCGCTCGATTGTGCCCGTTTCCTCTGATTCTTCTTTGCCATAGTCTTTCATCTCTGCCAGCAAGATCATGAACACGCCCGCAATCGCACCAATCACGATCCAACCCAGTCGACCGACACTGCAATCAACTGGATACGTTCCACCGAACACTGGCCACATCAGCGGCACCACGCTGGACAAAACGATCATTGTCACCGAACAGAGCGTGACGGCACGGCGAATCGGTCGACCGCTATTCGTCAGCATGCTGGCAATGTCCCATGCCGTGCCGAGCGCAAGGAACAACAGTAATGGGACAAGCGCGATGGCTTCGATTTTTCCCGACGAGCTCGAAAGCTTGTGGTCAGCCCACAGCAAAAGCAAAGTGATCGAGATCAAAACCGCAGCCGACTTTAACCTGTCCTTTAGCATTGATGATTCCTCCGGTCGCAAATCGCATTCGTTTCTGCTGTGCTAATCATCCAGCCCTCCAAACCTTCTTTGCCGTTTGGCAAAATCCCTGAATGCCTGCAAGTAATCGTCGCGCGAGAACACAGGCCAGCACTTTTCAGTCACCCAAAACTCCGCGTAGCTCAATTGCCACAATAGAAAATTACTGACACGCATATCGCCGCCCGTCCGGATCATCAAATCAACATCCGGTAGCTCCGATGTGTAGAGCCTGCTGGTAATCAAATCTTCGGTGATCTCTTCCGCAGCAAGTGTTCCGTTTGAGAAATCAATGGCGATTTCACGAGCAGCTTTTGTTATTTCTGCACGCCCACCGTAATCGATCGCCAGTACCAATTGCGTTCCCTGATTTTTTGCCGACATCTCCAGCGTCTGATCAAGCTCCGCATTCACCGAATCTGGTAGCCGATCGCGGCGACCAATCATCCGCAGCCGAAGTCCTTGGTCCATGATCGTCTTGCGTTCTTGGATCAAATATTGCTCCAGCAGTTGCATCAAGAAATCCAGCTCTGCTTTGGGCCGCTTCCAATTCTCACTGGACAGGCAATAGAGCGTCAGGGCATCAAGCCCGAGTTCGGTACTCGTTTCGCTAACCATGCGAACCGTCTCGACACCGCGCCGATGTCCTTCGATCCTTGGCAAGCCTTGGGACTGCGCCCAGCGTCCATTGCCGTCCATGATGATCGCCACATGCTTAGGACGATCAGCTGGCGAAACATCAGCAAGCAGTTGATTTGCTGTGTTCAAAGAATCCGAATCGCTCATCGACATTTATCCGAGTACCTCTGACGTTAAGACTCAGATTGTCTCCAAGGCCAGCTCGGCGGCTTGGTCAGTAAAGATCGTCTGGGCTCGGTCAGGTCCGACCGACAAAACACCAACCGGGACGCCAACCAGTTCTTCGATGCGTTTCACGTAAGCCATCGCACCGGCTGGAAAGTCGTCCACACTGCGAGCGTCATCCAAGGGCTGCTTCCAGCCGGGAATCGTTTCATAAATTGGTTTGCACCTGCGCAGCTCCTCGGCATGCGATGGGAATCGAGTGATCCGCTCGCCATCAAGCTCATACGCAACACAGACTTTCAATTCATCCAAATGTGCTAGCACATCCATCATCATCAGTGCCAATCGCGTCACGCCACTGAGCCGCGCCGTGTAGCGAACGGCAACGGCATCGAACCAACCACATCGCCGGGGTCGTCCTGTCGTCGTGCCGTACTCGTTGCCAAGTTCTCGGATGCGGTCGCCTGTTTCGTCTTCGAGTTCCGTTTGGAAAGGTCCGCCGCCAACACGTGTGCTGTAAGCTTTGCAAACGCCCAAAACATGTTTGATCCAGCGTGGTGGAACGCCGGCGCCCGCGCAAACACCAACGCCGCTACTATTGCTGCTGGTGACGAACGGATACGTTCCATGATCGATGTCCAGCAAGGCACCCTGAGCGCCTTCGAATAGCAAGCGGTCATCGTTTTCGACGGCATCCAAAAGCAAATCGGTCGTATTGCCAATCATGCTCTTCAGCCGCTCGGCCCAAGCAGCTGCCATGGGAACAACGACATCAGGAGCGATCGACGAAAGTTCTTCATCGCTGGCCCCCAGGCTTTTTAGAATTTCGATTTTCTGTTCCGCGACGGTTCGAATGCGTTCGTCACGATGCGACTGAACTAGGTCCGTCATTCGGATCGCGTGTGTACGTCCGACTTTGTCCCGATAGCACGGTCCAATGCCTCGGTTCGTCGTGCCGATTGATTCGCCACGAACGGCGGTCGCGTTGATCCGACGGTCTTCGGCGATATGCCACGGCATCACCAAGTGAGCGCGCTCGCTGACGCGCATGTTTTTGTTGCAATCGATACCGCGCTTGGACAAACCGTCGATCTCGTCCAGCATGGTAGCAGGGTTAATGACCACGCCAGGGGTGATCAAATTCTGCACGTTGGGGTGCAGGATGCCACTAGGGATGTGGTGCAATTTATAAGTCTGATCGCCAGCCACGACCGTATGCCCGGCATTCGCGCCGCCCTGATAACGGACGACCCAATCAAACTGAGGCGCTAACAAGTCGACGAGCTTTCCTTTTGCCTCGTCGCCCCACTGCAAACCAATGACACAAGTTCCCGACACCAATCAAACTCCCAAAGTAAAACAGGGAGCCAAAAGGACTCCCACGTGCGCAAGCTCCAAAGCCTAGAGATTAAATAGGCGGGAGTCCAGAGCCTGGACATAAACAGCAGGGCAAATCCGTTTTTGATTCTGGCTCATTTTGGTAACCCGACGCGTGAGCGAGGGACAATCAGCCTTGGCTCGGTCCCTCGCTCACGCGTCGGGTTACCAAAAACCCAGGTGTAGGCCGGACCGAGCAAACGCTGCAATTGCCGGAACTTCGGACGCAAGTAG